>DASSFG010000456.1:0-7993 GCA_035694685.1 Pirellulales bacterium | reverse complement strand
TCTGAGGATCGCGCCCAAGAAATGGGAAAGATGGGTAATGACACTTATCGCGCGATATACCCGTGTTCGAGGAACCATTGCCAGGCAGCCTCCGCGGCGCCGCGAATCGGGCGAACCTGGTAGCCCAACTCGCGAACCGCTCGTGCGGCGGAGAAGTGGTGCTGTTGGGCCGACATCGCGGCGCTGGCGCCGTTCAAGTCGGGTTCACAGCCGGTCATGCGGCCCCACAGGCTTCCCAAAGCGCCCAAGCTGCGCACCACTCGCCCTGGCACGATAGCAAGTGGTTTGCGTCGTCCTGCGATCTCAGCGAATAGCGACCACGCTTCGTAATACGAAAGCGGCTCGCCGCCAAGAATGTAACGCCGTCCCGCTACGCCCCGTTCGGCGGCACTCAGGATGCCGGCCGCGACTTCGCGAACGTCGCAAAAGTCGTTTCCGCCGGGCGGCGCCGCGAAACCCCGCCCGCGGCCAATGGCAAGCAACATACGGCCGCTCGACGGTTTCCAGTCCCAGGGACCGATCATGAAGGCCGGGTTCACTACGACCGCGTCGAGGCCAGCGGCCACCAGATCGAGCACAACCTGTTCCGCCTCGCGCTTTGTCAGCACGTAAGGACACTCGATATGTCGGCCGAGCGGCGTCTCTTCGTCGGCCGGTTGAAGGCGCGTGCCGCGCCCGATGGTGTCTACCGTGGAAACGTGTACCAGCCGAGCTCCGGCTTCGCGGGCGGCGTGTGCCACGTTGCGCGTGCCCTCAACGTTCACGATGCGCTGCTCTTCGAGTCCGGTCCAGCCGATATGAACGCGGGCCGCGGCATGCACCACGCGCTGCACTCCCCGACAGGCGCGACGCAGTGAGTCCGCGTCGCAAACGTCGCCACTGGCGCGTTCGACTTGCAGGCCGTCGAACGGCCGAGTATCGGAGTTTTGCCGGACGAGAACGCGCACGGCGCGCCCCTGGTCGAGCAGCAAGCGAACAACATTGTTGCCCACCAGCCCGGTGGCGCCCGTAACGAGCGTGATCATTTAGCTGTCTGGCCAGGCGATGCTCGAACGACACGCGGTATTCTCGCGTACAAAAGCCGCCTCGCTTTTTTCACGAGCGAGTTGGCTATCGTACTCGATAAAACCGATGAGTTCCGACAGTACGGGCTCGGGCAGCGACTCAATGATGGCAGCGTCTAAGTCGAGCGCTTGCAAAACAGACGCCTTGATCGTCGCACTCATGGTCCTTCTCCTTGCGCGACATTGTTTAATACGTGCTAGATCCATTCGGCCTTGATTATCCTGATCCGGCGAGATGATTGTAATGGTTCGCGCTGAGGGATGCTAGCAGTGCTGTGCTAGCATTTTTGTTTTTTTCCAAAGACGGATATAACCCCGTAATCTACAATGCCTTGCACGCTCCGTTTCCCTCGCAGGCACCTACGAAACTTGTCGATGGCTCAGTTGAAACCCTACCGCATGGCCCGGCTTGCTCTACCGATGGCGGTGGTCGTGGCGGTGGCTCTCAGAGGGTCGGGCATCGGCGACCTGTCACTTGGTCATTTTGACGAAGGCGTGTTGGTCTCGGGGGCCTTTGGCGTGTGGCTGCACGGCCTTTGGCACTTTCCGCTGGCCCAACCGCTCGTGTCGCCGCCGCTCTTTCCGTGGATGATCGCGGGCACGTTCGCCGTGACGCAAACCGCCTCGCCGATGATGGCAATCTATCTTTCCGCCGCGCTCGGCAGCGCCACGGTGTTTGTGTATTCCATCGTGCTGCGGCGGTTGTATGGCGAGGCGCCGGCGTTGGCAGGCGCCGCACTTCTGGCAGCCAGCGATCTGCACGTGGCCTTCTCGCGGATGGCATTGACCGACGCGGCACTCACGTTCTGGTTTGTGGTTGGCGCCTGCTTTCTGACGCGATTGGTCGAATCTGCCGAGAGGCTGCGTCAGCAGCCGGGCCGCCGTGCTGCTGTTACCGTGGCGCTGTGGGGGTTAGGGCTCGGACTGGCGACGGGGGCAGCGTGGAACACCAAGTACAACGGCTGGATGTTGGTCGCCATCGCCGGCACTGCCTGGCTGTTCGTGGCTGGACGCCAATTGTTTTGCGGTCGGGGAGCCAAGGGCGCTGGTGATTCGTCCGAAGGCTTCTCAAGCTTACCGGCGTTGATGGCGATCAGCTTGGCGGCGGCGGTCGCGATTGCCTGTTTCGTGCCCTGGTATCTGCATGTCCAGCGGACGTTTTCCGGCGGCTATGCGGCGGTTACCGCCAACCACTTAAGCTACGTAGGCGGGGTCGCCGATTGGCCATCGCGCGCGGCCAGGCTCTGGCTTTCGCTGACGGCGTTGCGGCACGTTGGCTGGCTCGCAACACTGGCGAGCATCGCCTTCGTCATGACGTGGTCGATGTTCCGCTCTCGGCATCACGACCGACGGGCTGATTCAAGAGCGTTCGAGCCGTGGACGCTACTGGTAGGATTCACTGCCCTGACTGCGACGTTTGTGTTTGGTGGTGACGCAGTGGTTGGCATCCTCGCCGCCTTCGCCATTGGACCGGCGCTCGTTTGGGGACGTTGGCCGCAGGTTCTGTTTGCGGTCTGGGCCGCCGCGTTTTTGGTGACGGCGCCGTTTTATCATCCGTATACTCGCTTGCTATTGCCTGCCTGGCCTGCGACTATCGGCCTGGCGGTCTGGCTCGTGGAAGTTGCCATCGGTGTCGAGCAGAAACCGGGCGAAGCCAACGGAATACGGGTGGCGACTAAGGCTGCTCGCCATACCGCCCGTATGTTTTTGGCGATCATTTCCGGAGGTCTTGCCCTGGCGGCGCTCGTCTGGCAGCCCTGTGGTTGGCTTCCCAGTGCCGGCGCCTGGGAGCGTTGGTCGACGCGCCAGTCGTTCCGGGCCTTGGGCGACGCCGTCGCCCAACGAGATTTACCGGCCAACGCCTTGGTGCTTTGCCAGGGACCGCCGGCGATGACCTTGTACCTCAATCGAGAATGGGCGCCTTTGGAGATTGTTCCTTTTCAACTCTGGATGTCACGAATCGACCGGGATCGTCCATGTTACCTGGCGATCGATTCGTGGGGAATGTATGCAGAAAACCATCAGCTTGCACGCGAGGCCGTCGTCGAACGCCTGGCATGCTTGGAGCCCGTGGTGGTGGTGGCCAACGACCTGAATCTCGTGACGCTGCTCGACTATTTGCCCGCTCCGCAGGTGGCCCGACAGGTCGCCCAGCCCTGGCCGCCGAAGCATCTCATTGATGCCGGCGGACGAGAAATGGTGGCGCCGGCGGCGCTCGATGAGCCGTACGCCAGCGTGATCGTGTTGTATCGCATCGACCGAGACTGCATTGACCTACTTGACAACTCGCACCGCAATGCGCTACAGTGAGCATGCTTAGTCCCGACCCAAGGAGGGAACTGGACGTGCGGAAAAATGTTTTTGAACAATCCTCGCCTGGCCGGCGTGTGCTGGCCTACCCGGGCGTGCGTGCCTTCCTGCCGTCGCGCAGCGATGGTGCACCGCGCCTGCCTGCCGGTTCGTTGTTTGCCGTCGAGCCTCACGCCCAGCGGCAGATCTTCATTGCGCATCGAATGGAATCAGTTACGTTTTGCCTATTTTACGGAACATCGCCACGGAAGTGCGGCGGCGCATCGCATGCCCCCGCCGGAGCTTTGCCTCCAGCCAGTCGGCGGCTGTAAGGAAACGACATGAACCACCAAGTCAACACGCCGGGGCCTTCGGGAAACGTGCCTCCGGCGACCCCCATTCCCATAGACGTTGAGCCGATCCGGCGCGACGACGCAATTCATGAAGAAACGCGCGGCGATCGGTTGGCCGTTCGTATCGCGCGGGTAGTCAAACGGCGCACCGCCGGCTCGGTGTTGAACCTGCGCGTCGAGGTACGCCGCGATGGCGTCTTCCTCGACGGAGAGTGCAACACCTTTTACACCAAACAACTTGCCCAGCAAGCGGCCATGGATCTGGCCGATGAAAAGCCGCTTTTAAACCGCATTGAAGTGCGGTAAGCGTGTTAGAATGCCGCTATGGCAACTCTTGCTCGCCCTGGTCAACTCCGGCGATGGTTGCGGCGCGGAGCGCTAACGGCGGTGATCGTCGTGGCGGCGCTCGTTTGGCTGGGACGCGAGTTTCCCGGCTGGTTCGCCGGCCGTAAGTCGAGCGCCGAGCTACTGGCCGATATTTTTCACGCGCCCGTCGAGATTACCGACGACAACGTGCGAGCCGCACTGCGCAGCGTGAACAAGCAGGCCGTGATCTTGTTCATTCAGTCGTGCAACCTGGACGCCGACGTAGAAGGGCGGCTCTGTCGATTGGTCGCAAGCGATCATGTCGATCGCGTGGCGGCGCCGTTCGTCTATCATCTGTATGAGCTTTACGGGGCGCCGGTGACGACCGACAAGAACGAGTTGACGGGCTTGGGCTACGACGAAAGCGCGGATTTGCCGCCAGCCGATGGCCCCGGTCTGGCAATGCTGGTGCGCCAATCGCCTCGCATCCGCCGGCACGTGATCAACGCCTTGCGGCTGTTCGACGCCCTGTTCTTGCGCGTCAAGCCGGGCGCCGAGAACGAGCCGCTGCACTGGCGCTACGACGAGGCCGCCTATCGCGACATTAAGGCCATTTTTCGTGAGGTCGCCGGCGAAATGTTGGGCCGCTCCGACGATGCGCTGGCCCGGCCCGACGTGGAGAAGAGCGAGTACGTCGCGGCCCTCGAAGAAATCTTGCGCGACGACGAGCGGTTGAGCGATTTTGTCGAGTTCTTTGCCGACTTCATTCGCGACCTGGCCGACAACTGGCTGCAATCGTTCGTCGCGCGGGCCGAGCGCCAGCGGCGGCGAAGCGAATGGGTGGAACGTTCGATCGCCCGGGGGCGGAACTATGCCATTGCGGATTACGCCCAAAGCCAGCTCGACCGTCGGCTGGCCGTACACATTGCCGTCGATGGCCTGCAAGGCAAGTTGCTGGAAGGCCTGGCACAGCTTTCCGGCGAGGAGCCGGACGGCGCCGGCGCACGCTACGTTCAATCACTCGTCGAACGTCACCGGCAGCCGGAGATGTCGCCCGCCGCCTACGATGAGGGCGAACGGGCGCCGCTGCCGCCGTTGGGCGCCGACCTGATCGAACTGGCCGAGAATCCTGCAAAACGGCCCGACTTCCTGGAAAACTTCAAGCGCGAGGTGTTTGCACCCACGGCGCAGGCGGTGATCGTCAACGTGGCCACGGTCGATACGCCGACCATCTCCGTGCGTAATTTACCGATCATCTACTCCGGGCACGGGGTAGCCGGGCCATTCGGCACCGGCATACCCAATTTTTCGTATCTCGACCGCCGCAGCGGGCGTGGCTGGTATTTTTGGGGCAGCGATGTGCTCGACTTCCGCCGCATCTTTGCCAATCGCGAGCAGGAGATACCGCATTCGCAGCCGCGGCCCGACTCGCACGGCGCTCGCACGCTCTTTGAACGCCTTTGGCGCCGCAACACGATGAGCGCCATGCCGTCGGTCGATACGGGCGCTCTGGAGAAAATCTCGGCCGAGGTCGGCACGGCCGTCGGCGAAGTCCAACGCAACTTTATCGAAAAGGCCATCGTGCTCAGGCTCAGGCGCAGGGCGAAGGTGGAAGCCGACCTCAACGACCGCCGCCGCTGGCTGGTTGAGCATCGCAACGTCAACGACAGTTTTCTGGGAGAGCTGATCTTTCGCCCGCTGACGCTTAAAACCTTTCGCGAGCATGCGCGCTACGTGGCGGAGCATGAAGACGAAGGTTTGCCCGACTATCTCCTCTGGTACAATCCCTGGCCCGACCACTTCGCTCACGGCAAAGGGCCGTACTCCGACGCCATCGTCGGCCGCAAGGGCGAGTACGATCGGCTCGATTGGTTCTTCGGGCAGGTTATCGAGCAATATCGTCCTTACCTCGACCGCACCTTGGTCGGCGTGGTCAGCGACCACGGTCTCATTTACACGCCGCGGCTCGTCTCCACCGAGAAGCTGTTGTTCGACGCGATGCGCAGCGACGGCGTCAAAATCAAGGTGCAGAAGCTGACGCAAGACGAGGGAGGCTTGCCTGCCATTCACGGACGCGATCGGCTGAAGCCCACGCGGCCGTACGACGCGGTCATCGGCTCCACGGCGGGCGGCTCGTATGTCATCGACTTGTTCGAGCTGGCCGGTTTGCAGGGCGACGACGAAGCCTGGCAGCGGCACCCCGACTACCACCAGTTGCGTAAGCACCGGCTGCTGAGCGGCCAAACGATCGACTTCGTCGAACAATTGCAGGTCCGGCTGCGCGGCGTGATGGACGTGGCGTTAGTGAGGGAATACGGCCCGGCGCCCGGCGAAAAATGGCCCGCCGACGTCGAATCGGTGGTGCGGGTCGTCACGTCCGATCGTGGTGAAGCGCGCATTACGCGTTTGCGAAACGTCGGCCTCACGGACGAGTCGGAGCATCGCTACCGCTATGAGTTGCTCGCCGAGCAGGATCCCTTGGCGCTCGTCGATTCCATTCGCGAAGAGTTGATTCCGGCCGATGGGCCCTCTCAGCAAGAGATTGGCGACCGACTGCGAAAGTGCCTGCAAGCGACCGACGGTTGTTCTGACCGCCAGTGGCAGGAAGCGCTCTCCTTTACTTCGCGGCCCGACGTAATCCATCAATTTTCGCACCTCTACGACTGCGATCGAGCGGGCACGGTGAACGTCTTTCCGTTGCCGCACGTAGGGTTCAACTCGAGCGTGCCGGGGCGTCATGCCGGCGAAACCTTTGGCGAAAAAAATGGGACGCAGCTCTATTTTGGCGCCGGGCTGAAGCGGGCACGCCTTCAGACGGCGCGGCACGGCAGTTTGCCTGTTACGCTTTATCACTGGCTGGCGGGCGACGAGACTCTCCGCTCGCCCGAAGCAGGTTTCGGCATCTCGCCCGCGCGGCAATTTGGCTACCCAACCCTGCTCAACGAACCGGCCTTTGCACCGCTTGTCGAGAAGCGGCGCTAAGCAAACTTGGGTTCTGCTATAACTTGGCCATGCCAGACGAGCCAATTTGGGTGAGCGCCGAACTAAGAGATCTGGCGGGCTGAATAACTGTGGCCGCGGAAGCCTTCAGTAGTGTGGATTTTCCCGAGCGGCTCGCTATGATGGAATTAGCTTTTCCCATTGACTCTCTTCGTTTGCCACGCCAAGGGCGTTACGAACTTGCCGTCTTGTTAGATGGGCAGGAGTTGGCGACGCAGTTCGTTGATGCCGAGGTTGCTAATGACAGTGAAACCGGATAAAGGGAACGAGTCGAGCGGCACGGCGAAAAGTGCGTCGCGAGATGGAGACGCGTCTGGCGAACCCACGCCGCGGGTGCGCATCATTACTGCCAAAGACGCCGGTTGGGTATCGGCCACGGGTTTCGTCGCCCCGCTGACGTTCGTACCCGTCGATCCACCCAGGCCGCTCAAAAAGCGTCGCCGCCGCCAGTGAATCCCGAGACGGTCAGCCCGCGCGGTGAGCCGAGGCGAAGGGGACCGGTCATTACTGCTTACGACGCTGGATGGATAACGCCAACAGCCTTCCTACTTCCGGTTAAGCTGGTGCCCGTCGATCCGTGCTTAGCACACGCGCCAAAAGACTGATGATCGCCGCATGTTTGCTGGCGGCGGTGGTGGGCCTGGCGGCGCTCCGCTGGCTGCCGGGCAAACAGTATCTCAACGCGCTCGCGGCGGAGATTCAATCGTGGGGAATCTGGGGACCGGTGCTGCTGGTGGTCATCTATCTGGTGACCACGTTGCTCTTGCTGCCGGCCTGGGTCTTCACGGTGCTGGCAGGCTTCCTGTTTGGCGTGGTCAAGGGCACGCTGACCGCCTCGCTGGCAAGCGTGACCTCCGCCGGCGTCGCATTTCTGCTGGGACGGACCGTGGCCCGAGACTGGGTACAGCGCAAACTCGGTCATAGTCCGCGGTTTCAGGCGATCGACGCTGCCGTCGAGAGCCAAGGATTCAAGCTGGTGGT
>DASSFG010000455.1:0-8842 GCA_035694685.1 Pirellulales bacterium | reverse complement strand
AGGCAGAAAAACGGACGCTTGGCCGTTGGCGTCGAGGCGACCGCGGATGGTGAGGCCAGTGCCGACCGTCGCCGCGTTGATCGCGTCCGCATTGAGGTTTTGAGCGGCCGCCATGATTGCGCCCCCCACTGGTGCGGGTGTTCCGGTCTGCACGACGTAATAGCCGGCGCTGACGGGTCGCGACATGCGATTGAGCGCGGTGCGGATCAGCAACTGCGCATCGTTCACATCCATTTTCGCCTGGTCGACCGATGCGCCGATAATCGTCTGCACGCTCGCCGGAAGTCCGCCGGCGCCTAGCCGGGTTTTGATATCCTGTCCTTGCGCTGGCGTGATCGATGCCATCAAACTGGCGATCGAAAGCACCATAGGCGCGTGCGTCACCGGGTCGATGAGCGGCTGGTGGTCGGCGGCGGTATCAACGGCCAATTGGCCACCGGCCAGGAATTTGAATTCGAGCGTAGGCAATTGTGCCCCGAACCTGGCGACAAGGGCCTGTCCGATGGTCAGAGAGAAGGCCCCATCGACTTGCGACGCCAGCGCTTGATACGCGCTCGCCACCGTGTTCATTGTATTCGACAAGTCGGTCAGGCACATCGCCGCCTCCAAGAGAAGGTCACCCGGATTGAGCGCCAGGTTAATGACGCCGCACGGCGGATCGAGGCCGCCTACCTGGTCAGCCACGTCGGTAGCCGCGTTCGCGGCGGAAACGGCGCCTAATGCGATGCCGGCCACCGCGCTGATCGCCGAAGCGACGGCGAGTCCCGCGATGACCGGGGAGCCGAGGGTCAGCACCCCCGCTGCGACTAAACCGCCGGCCACCACCAATCCCGCGCTGATACCAATTCCCACACAGTCGTTCTCGATCGTAAGCTGGTCGATGGTTTTCCAGGCTTCGAAGTTCTTGCCGCCATAGGATTGGTCCGCCGCCTGATAATCAGCGGCCAGGGTCAGGCTGCCCGCGACGACTCCCAGCACGCCGCTGCCCGCAACGTCGCCTGCGGTCGACGTGACTGGCCCAAAGAGTTTGCCGATGGATTCGTCCTGGGTGCCAAGTGTGATGAGCCCATTACCGAGCGCAACCAGCGTCGGTTCACCGATGGCCAGGACCGCGTTGTTGAATTTGTCGGGATTCGATCCGTTTGGCCCATTTGGCCCGTTGGGTCCATTGGGACCCTGCGGGCCACCAAATGGGACCGGCCCGCCCTGAGGCGTCAGCCCGTGCCAGCCGGGATGAATCACGCCCACGCCGGGATCGGTCGTCACCGATTTGCCGTCGGCAGAAACCGTGGCCGTTCCCTCGATCACCAAGCGGCCTGTGGTGTGGTCAAACGAGAGAAAGTTGAGGTGCGTGCCGGGCGGCGAGTTGAACACGTTGGGAAAGGTCATTGTCGCCGGCGAACTGAACACTGCCACGCCGGGGGCTTGCACCGTGATGTCGAACGTGTGTTGCAGCAGGCCCGCTGGTAGCATGTCGGCTACGAGCTGTGGCGGCACGGTGCTGATGCCGATCTGAGCGCTCGCTAGTGGCTGTCCGTCGGCGCCGATCAAGCTGCCCGGCGCGATGTCGATCTTCAGCTCGGCGCGTTGGTCGGGTGTTAAACCGGGCGCTGAGGTGGCGCCGGTGGTGATCGTGGCGCCCTGGCTGTCACTCACCGTTTGTAACAGCGATGTCTGCAAACGGGGCAGATAGACGCCCGGCTCCGGATTCGCCTGGGCCTTCGCGTCGCTGTCGGCCATCGCGGCCATCACGGTATTCGCCACGCCCGGCTGAATGTGCAGATCCATCACCATGTTGGCAAAATAGAATCCGGCGGGCGGATTGGTGGCCGTCATGCCGTCGAGCGCCAACTTCACGTCGCCAGTGGGAATCGGCGACAGCGTGAACGAGCCGTCCGCAGCCGTATAGACCGCCTGGTCTTCGTGGCCCAGGATGTAAACCTTTACTCCAGCGATCGGCAGCTTGTAAACATCGTCGGCAGTCATCAACACGCCGTCGGGGCCGACCGCCACGTCGTCGCGCGTGCCGGGGAGTAAGTCGGGACCGGGGTCGGCGACGATGCCCGACAGGCTCGTTCCCGGCACGGGTGCCGTGTTGACCGTAGTGAAAGAAAAAATCAGCTTGCTGCCGGCCGTTCCGTTGCCCACGGCGTCGAGCAGGCTGCCATCGGCCGCTTTGATCTGCGAACCATCGACCGTGACCGTAATGATCGAGGCGCCCGGCATGGGATTGGTAAAGAAAAGCCAGGCGAAGGTTCCGTCGCTGGCAGGAACAATCGTGGCGGGAATAACAGTGCCCGTGCTGTCGGTGGCGAAGAAGTCGGCAGCCGTAAGGGTTGTCGTGTCGATCGCGCGCGAGAAGGTGATTTGCGGCCGATAGGTTACGCCGACGTCGGCGGCGCCGTTGGCCGGCGTGTAGCCCGTCACCGTCAAGGGGATGGCGGCCGGCAGGCTGAAACTGACCGATTCCTGCGTTGCGTTGCCCGCGGCGTCGGTGGCCGAGACGACGAGCGTGTGACTTCCGGCCGCGAGCCTCGACAGATCGAGCGTCTGGCTGAAATCGTCGAGAGCGGGCGCCGACATCGCCATGTTGCCGCTCATGGCGCTGTTGCTCATGGTGTCGTACGTGACAGGTATCGTCACGCCGCCGTCGATGGTGTAGCTGAGCTTGACGATCCACGAGCCAGTGGGATCGACGCTTCCCGTCAATTCGGCCCCGGCCGCCAGTGAATCGCCGGCCAGCGGCGCGGTGAGTGTGATGACGGGCGTCTTTGTGTCGAGCGTGAAGCTGAACGTGGTAAGCGGCGCAACGTTGCCGGCGAAATCGGTGGCCGTGAAGGCGAGCGTGTGGACGCCGTCGGCCGAGCCGTCGGTAGCCAGTTTCAGCGACACGGTGAAATTGCCGGCGGCGTCGAAAGCGACGGGCATCGCTGCGCCTCCATCGATGGTCATGGTCAGCGACTTTACGCCCGACAAGTTGTCGCTGACTTGCCCGGTAATGCTGGGACTGACGTTGGTTGCTGCATCGGCTTTCGGACTGGTGATTGTGATCTTGGGGGGCACCGTGTCTTTGGTTGTGTCGAAGGTGCCAAGCACATAGTTGGCCAAGTCGTGTCCGGCCGCCTGTCCGTCGAGATTGGAAAACATGAAATGGATGCCGGCGTAAATGCGGCTCATGCCCGCTTCCTGGGCCGCCTGATCGAAGCCGGTAAACGATCGTGTCACACCCGGCAGGGCATCCGATCCCGTCGTAAAGCTGGTGTTCGCTCCGAACACAGCATCGAGGATACCGGCGGCCGTACCGCTGAATGTGCTGTGGCCCGAAACGTATTCGGGAAAATTGGGTGAGATCAGCAGCGATTGCCAGTTTGGATCGGCCGTCACGCCGGGGTTGCCGGCTGTCGCGGCGTTTTGGATGGCGGTGATCGGCCGCCACGAGTTGTAGGCGAACTTGGCGTCCCAGGCGACAATGGCGGCGTCGGCAAGAGCGACGTCGAGCTCGGCAAAGAGCCGTGCGTTCTCATCAAGGCTGTTTCCCTGCGCTGTTGCAACCTGTCCGGCGATCTCATTCCAGTGGCCGGGCGGCGTCGCCGTGCCATTGGCATCGCTCCAAAAGCGGGCAATTTGAGTCTGATCGGCGGTGCGCGACGTGCTGTCGGCCGCGCCGAGGCTTTGCACCTGGTTCACGGCGTCGGCCCAGGCCTGGCTCGTCAACGCGGGCGGTCCCGCCGGACGGAACTGGCTGTCGCTGGTCATCACCCAGGGTGTAAGCGTGGCCCACTGCGGATCTAGCGCCGGGGCATAAGCCGGCGCGGTCGGTTGCCAAACGCCCGGGCCAGTTCCGGGCGTATAGTCGACGTAGTCATTCCATCCGTCATTGGCCCGCAAAGCGATGATCGCCGCGGCGACCGTCGCGCCGATTGAAACGCCGTCGCTCTTCGATTGGCCGTCAGGCACCAGGGCCAGCGACAAGGCGAGCTCGGCATCGAAATCGGCCTGCTGCGCCGGATAGAGATAGGCGAGGACGTCGTGGGCCGCTTGGGCTACGGCCGCCGGGGCCGATGCGCCAGCCGGCGCAGTGAGCGATACGAAATGTCCCGGCTTGCCCTCGACGGCATTCACGGCGTCGAACACCGCCGATTGGACCATTGCCATCGCCCGGCTGGCCATCAGCGGATTCGTGGCGTCGAGCTGAATGGCGGCCAGCAAGTTCTCATTCCACTGAAGCACCGGGTCGGTTTGCCCCGATGGCGGCAGCCGGTGTACGGTAAGCGAAAAGCTGGCTGTACTGCCAAGCGCGTTGCTGGTCTGCGCGACGAAAGTGTTGTCGCCGTCTGCGACGGAAACATCTGGGAACTCAAAGGCGCCGTTGCCCGAAGCCAGCGCCGTTTGACTGCTGCCTGTCAGCGTCACTAGCGTGCCAGGCATGGTTTGACCAACGAGCGTCACTCGCCCGTCCGTGGTCGTATGACTGCCCGGCACACCCGTCTGCGAGCCGAGCGAGAGATCGAACGTGGTGATCGGAGGGGCCTGCGTTTCCAGCGTGAAGTTCAGATTGGAGACGGCCGAGGTATTGCCGGCCTTGTCGACGGCTTTGAGGTGGACCGTATGCGCGCCGTCGGCGGTGCCGTCGAGAGGCAGACCGGTAAGGAAACTGAAGTTACCCGAACCGTCGAACGCCAGCGGTGCAAAGCTGGCGGCATCGATGGCCTCCATGAGCGACGCCACGCCGCTGCCGGCATCGGCAACGTGCCCGGCGATCGTTTCGTTTTGGTTCGTCACGTCGCCCGATGCCGGGCTGCTAATCGTCACCGTCGGCGCCGTCGTATCGAGCGTGAAGCTCAGATTGGAGACGGCCGAGGTATTTCCGGCCTTGTCGACGGCTTTGTGGTGTACCGAATGCGCACCGTCGGCGGTGCCGTCGAGCGCCAAACTGCTCAGGAAGCTGAAATTGCCCGAACCGTCGAACGCCAGCGGAGTGAAAGCGTTGGCATCGACGGCCTCCATGAGCGACGCCACGCCGCTGCCGGCGTCGGCAACGTGTCCTGCGACCGTCTCGTTGTGGTTTGTGAGGTCGCCGGACGCCGGATTGTTAATGGTCACCGTCGGCGCCGTCGTATCGAGCGTGAAAGTGAGGTCCGTTGTGGCCGATGTCCTTCCCGCGTTGTTCGTGGCCTTGAAGTGTACCGTGTGCGCTCCGTCGTTCGTGCCGTCGAGCGCCAGCGCAGTAACCAGGCTGAAATTGCCTGAGGCGTCGAACGCGAGGGGCGCAAAGGCGGCGGCATCGACGGCGGCCAGCAGCGACGCCACGCCACTGCCGGCGTCGGCGACGTGTCCGGTGATGGTTTCGTTTTTGTTTGTCAGAGCACCGGGCACGGGACTGCTGATGGTGACCGTGGGGACGTCGGTGCTGAGGGTGAAAGAAAGCGTAGCAGGACTGGAAACGTTCCCCGCCTTGTCGGTCGCTTTGAGGTACACCGTATGCGCACCATCGGCCGATCCGTCGGTTGGCAGTGTGGTAACAAAACTAAAGTTCCCCGCGGCGTCGAATGCCAGTGGTGCGAAGGCGCCGGCATCAACGGCCTCCATGAGCGACGCCACACCACTGGTGGCGTCGGCGACGCGGCCGGTGACCGTTTCGTTGTGGGTCGTGACGGCACCGGGCGCGGGACTGCTAAACGTTACCGTGGGTGCCGTGGTGTCGAGTGTGAAGGAATAATCGGCGGTGGTTACGGTTTCACCGTGCGGATTGCTGAGTTTGAAATGGACGACGTGGGCACCGTCAGTGCTGCCGTTGAGCGGCAGATCCACCGGAAGGCTGAACTTTTCGCCGCCGTTCAGCTTGACGGCCGCAAACGGACCGGCATCGACCGCCGCCGTGAGTTGATCTGGCTTGGTGCCATGTCCAGTCACTTGGCCGGTCACGGTCGGATCGAGATGGGTCACAGCTCCCGCAGCGGGACTGACGATCTCGATGGCAGGCTTGTTCTTGCCAATCTTGGCGCGATACTCGTCGCTGCCGAGGACCGTCGCCAAGACCATGTCTAAGGCGCCGCCGCCCGCGAGCTGTTTGTTCCAAAAGGCAATGTCGTCGGCGCTGGCCGGGCGGTCGAGATAGTCTTGGTACCATTCGACGATCTCTTTCGTTTGGCATTCGGCGCTGGCCACGAACTGCCCGGCAACGTCGGTCCGCGAAAGACCGAGGGCCGCGTGACCGGCGGGTGGATTGGCCGCGCCGCCCGACATTTGAGCGAGCCAGTAGTTGACGGCCCCAGGGTCGGCGTCGCGCCCCAAGACGTCCTGGTAGAGCGCGGCAATGAATTGCGAATTCGAACGGTCGTGCAGCGAGTAGTATTCGTCCGAGCCGAGCAAGCCGACCAGCACTTGCTGGCTGGTTTGCGGCCCTCGGTCGAGCAGCGAAGTCCAATAATTCAGACCGGGCGCATCGGCGCCGCGGCCGAACAGTTGCGTGTAGTCGGCGTCAACGAGATCTTGGTGATACTCGTGCGAGCGGAGCAAGGTTGCGGCAAACTGGCTGCCGCTGACGCCTGCGGCCAGTTGTTGAGTCCAATAAGCGAGCCCCTGCGCATCGGCCGCACGGCCCAAGAGATCCTCATACAAGGCGTCGACCAAGGGATTGGCCGGAGCGGTGGTTAACAGCACGCGCTCTTCGAGCAGCTCAATTCGCGTTCGCCGGCGTCGCCGCGGCGCATTTTGTCGAGTATGCCTATCGTACGACAATCGAGTCATGGAACAGTTCCTTAAGCTCTGGGACGTCCGCGGCACGGCCGCAATCATGCGGCCAATTAGTCGCGTGGTCAGGGATGGAGTGAAGAGCGCCGCCGCACGAGATGCGGGATGCAGGTAGCTTTTATTGGGAAGCGGTCGGCGGCAGGATGAAAAGGCCATCGCCACGGGCGCGCAGACCGATCGCCCGAACGATGCTGGGCCGGCGAGAGACTTGCTTGGCGGTAAGGACTCGCCGGCCGTTTTTTTGTTCGACTAAGGTTTTAATCTTTGCTCAAGAGGCGTTCTTCAACTTGTGCCATGCGTTGAGCGCTTCGTAGTATTCCGCAGACAGAGCACTGAAGTCACATGAGCGTTGTTGAACGCACGCTTTCTAAACGATTGGTCACCGATTGCACGGAAGAGCGCCGCAGAACAGAATAGATTTTCCAAAAATGTCCGAAAACGCCCAGCCAGTTGGCAGGCGGATGGCGTGACAATCTGTGAATTATCCAGCAAGACGACAGCCTGGCTGAAGGCCCATATCACGAACCACGGCCATCCGATACCGGCGTAAGGCGAATCGCGTCAATTCCCATTTCGTGACCGCCCGATTTGGGATTCTTCCCCGTCAGCGTGCAACGCAGACGGTGGGGTCCGGAGTCCAGGTGCTGTCTACTCACGGTGAGCGAGACCGTGGGAGCGAAGCCGCCGTCAAAACCATCGATCGGACCCCCCACGTCTTCTCCATCGAGCGCGACCTGAAAGATGCCCGCGTTCGGCCCGCGCGTGCTCAGCAGCGCAAGCTGGCGGTAGCCGGCCTGGCCAACCGTGAACTCGAGCTCCACGTGGTTGCCCGCAGCGCCGCGGCAAACGAGTTGGTAGCCGTTGCTCCATCGGTTGCGCCCCCACGGGAACATGTCTTGCACGAAGCAGTCACAGCCCGCGGCGAAGAATGGCAACAACTCGGCTTCGAAGTTAAGTTGCTCAACGGTGATCGAAGGGACCACCCTGGAAGGTGGCTCGTCGCTCCCAACGTCGGCCAGTTCCCAGTCAAGCTGCAGGGTATGCAACGCCCGACGAACGGCGCGCAAATCCCACAATCGAATGCGGTGGTTTTCTCCGCTGATTGCAAGCCGATTGCCGGCGGGATCAAAAGCCAGAGCCGCCACACAGGCAACTCCCTCGGCCGGAAAAGTCGCCAGCTCGCGCCGGCTGGCGAAATCGATCAGTTGCGCTTGTTGCAGGTTCGCCGCCAGTGCCAGCAGCCGGCTGTCACGAGTCAGCGCGGCCGGTCCAGCCCAATAGTCGGCGTGCTGGCGTGGGAAAACCTCGGCGGGTTCCCAAGAGCCCGCTCGCCACAACTGATAATCGACCGGCCCACCGCCCAGCAGCCATTGGCCATCAGGGCTGAACGTGACAAACGTCCGCAGACCCGGAAAGTACTTGAGCAACTTCCCTGTGGCGGCGTCCCACACCTTGATTCCCTGATCAACGACGCCGGCCGAGATCCAGCGCCCATCGGCGCTGAACGCCAAAGAGTGAATCTTTGGGCAATCTGCGAGCGTCAACCCATCGGACGGCCGCTTAGCGTTGAGTACGTACGCGTGGCCATCCCGATGCGAGCTGACGGCAAGCAGCCTTCCGTCCTCGCTGGCGTTGACGCGGAATCCGCCGGCGCCGATCGGGACCGGGATGTCGTCGGGCGGCCCAATCCGCACCTCGCGCGGCCGCGAGGGGTCGGACTCAATCGGCCAGGCTTGCAGCCCCAACCGACCGTACGTGTATAAGCGGTCTCCACCCGGCGAGAAGAGGGCCGCTTCGGTCAGCCCCGTGCCGAGATGCGCCAGCTCACGGCAGGCGACGGCGTCCCAAACCCGTGCGCCGTCGCCAGCCGTCGAAACCAACACGGGAAGGCCACGGTGGAACGCCAGGCTTTCCGGTCCCCCATGGCCCAGCCAGGGGCTGCGATTGCCGACCCGACCGTGGTGCAGCACCCGGCACTCGGCACCATGAGCGATCTGCCAGACCCCCAGCCGCCCGCCCTGACGGAAGGCCAAGCCGCCGCCTTCCTCGCAAAAACCGAGTAACTCACCGTGCGCCGTTACCTAAGGCC
>DASSFG010000454.1:0-9623 GCA_035694685.1 Pirellulales bacterium | reverse complement strand
GTCAGATAGTACAGACAGCACATGAAATAATCGACGTCCCAGCCCTTGTCGATGGCCAGCGCGATCAGGTCGGGGTTGTGTGCGGACAGGCCCACCAGCACGCCCTTGTCGCGTATGCGCTTGAGCAGATCGGTGAGCATGCCGAGCTTGCCTTGACGTTGCAGCTTGTCGGCCAAGGCCCCGTGCGGAGCAATGCCGATGGGATGACGCTTCGCCGCCTCTTCGATTAAGTGCGGCTTTTCGTCCCAGTCGGGCTTGCCCAGGCACAACCAATTCAACTTTCCGCCCGACGCGCGATGGTGATCGAGGTCGGCCAGCGTGCGCTCGGCGTAGCTGTTTTGCCAGGTGTTGATGCCGGCCGCGACGGCGCGATCGAGCAACTGTTGGACACGCTCCGGCGTGTGCCAATCGATCATGTGCTGGCTGAGGTGCTTGTTGAAGTGCGAATGCCCGTAGATCGGATTTCCGCCCAGGATGAGGCGCGTCACCGTATACGGGCCGAGCTGCACGGTCGGCAGCGGCGCGGAAGCGGCACTCTCGACGGCGGTGACGGGCGCCACTGCCGCTACGCCGGCCGCCAGGCCCGCGGTTTGATGAAGGAAATCGCGCCGCGTCGCGGAAGTCGATGTTTTCGAGATCGCTCGTTTGCCACTCATGGATGTCCTCGAAAAAAAGGGAGTCCAAAGTCCAGAGTCCAAAGTCCAAAGTCCAAAGTCCAAGGTCAAAAGGCGTGGTGGAGGAGTGGGCATTTGTCCCATCAAATCGCCCCCTGGCCCGCCTGGCAACTGGTAACGGTTATCAGTTGACGCTCCGGGCGGCACGCCGTCAACATTTACTGCTCCGGGTGCTGTCGTGATAGGGTGTTGCTCACCCAGAGAAGCCCAAAGCGTTAGCGAGGGAAGGGCCTGTTTTGCCATCGCTAAGGGCTTCCATCAACTTTGGCAATACGCTGTTAGGCCGATACCGTTCACCGGCCGTGATTGCCTTTTTTGCCTGATTCGGCTAACATCAAGAGAAGTTGATTGGTTGACCCGCCGCCCCGTTTGTCCCGCCTGGGGAGAAGTGTTGGATGTTTCTGGCAAACGCCATGAACCGCGCCTACCTGCGCTTTCTGATCTTTTGTTGCGCTGCTCTGCTTGGCGTAGGTACTGGTGCGGCGGACGAGTCGCCCCTGAGCGTCAGCCCGAAGCAAGTTGTGCTCGAAGACTCGTTGGCACGCCGGCAGATGCTGGTGAATGCCGGCAGTCGCGACGTAACGCATGCCTGCGTCTATTCCGTGGCAAACCCCGCCGTGGCGCGCATCGAGGAAGGCGGCTATGTCGTTCCTCTCGCCATGGGCGAGACCGAGATCACGGTCACACATGACGGTCAACGGAGTGTCGTTCCCTTAAAGGTAGCGGCCTACGACCTGGGCGGCCGACGCATCGACTTTGCCAACGACGTGGTGCCGTTGCTGTCACGGTATGGTTGCAATGCCGGTGGCTGCCACGGTAAGGCGAGCGGCCAGAATGGTTTTAAGCTTTCACTGTTCGGATTCGATCCGGCTTTCGACTTCGACGCCATCGTTCGGGCAGCTCGCGGCCGACGGGTGTTTCCCGCCTCGCCCGAACAAAGCCTGCTCTTGCTCAAGGCCACGGGCGCGGCGCCGCACGGCGGGGGCGAGCGGCTGGAAATCGGGAGCGAGCCGTATCAGTTATTACTGCGTTGGATCGAGCAGGGGTTGCCTGGCTCTTCGCCCGACGCTCCGGTCGTTTCCAAGCTCATCGTCGAACCAGGCCAGCGAGTTTTGCACCCGGAGGAGGAGCAGCAACTCGCCATTCTGGCTGAATACACCGATGGCAGCCGCCGCGACGTGACGCGGCAAGCCCAGTACGCCAGCAATCTCGACGTGGTGGCGGCCGTCGACGAACGCGGGCTGGTGCGCTGCGGCTCGCAGACGGGCGAGGCCGCCATCATGGCCCGTTACATGGGCCAGGTGGCCGTCTTTCGGGCACAAGTGCCGCACGGCGCCCAGCAAGCCAGCGCCAGCGACTTTCCGGTTGCCAACTATATCGATGCGCTCGTGCTGAACAAGTGGCGACAGCTTGGTCTCACGCCCTCGCCGCGGGCCAGCGACGCCACCTTTTTGCGCCGCGTGACGATCGACCTTTGTGGCCGCTTGCCGACCGTGGCGGAAACAAAAGCCTTCCTGGCCGACGAATCGCCCGGCAAGCGCGACGCGCTGGTCGATCGCTTGTTGGCCTCGCCTGACTATCCGGCCTACTTTGCCTTGCGTTGGAGCAGCATTCTGCGCAACTCATTCCTGGCCGGGTCGGACCAGGCCGCTTACGCGTTCCACGACTGGATCAAGTCGATGATTGCCCGCAACCGGCCTTACGACGAGTTTGTGCGTGGCGTGGTGGCGGCCGCCGGGGAGTGGCAAGACGCGCCGGCCATCAATTGGTTCTGGCAGATGCGCGACGACCAGCTTCATCAGCCGACCGCCGACACCGCCCAGGTCTTTTTGGGCATTCGCCTGCAATGCGCACGTTGCCACCACCATCCTTACGAACGGTGGGGGCAGGATGATTACTACGGACTGGCGGGCTTCTTTACGCGTCTGGGCCGCAAGAGCTTCGGCCAACCGCCACCCTATTTTTCTGCGCCGAACGTGACCACCGGCGAACGAAACCCGCTCACCGGCAAAACGCCCGAACCCAAATTCCTGGCTGGCGCGGAGGCCAAGCTTTCGCCAGAGCAGGATCCGCGGCACGCGTTGGTCGATTGGATGGCAGAGCCCGACAACCCGTTCTTCGCCAAAGCGCTGGTGAACCGGATGTGGGGGCATTTCCTCGGCCGCGGGCTGGTCGATCCGGTGGACGACATGCGTGACACAAACCCGCCTTCCAACCCCGAGCTGCTGGAGGCCTTGGCCCGCGACTTCATTGACCACAAATTCGACGTCAAGCACGTCATCCGCACGATCGTGACGAGCAACGTCTACCAGCTCGACTCGACACCGACGGAGGGAAATCGCCAAGACCGCCAGAACTATGCCCGGTTTTACGCCCGGCGCCTGATTGCCGAAGTGTTGCTCGACAGCGTCGACCAGGCGTGCGGCACGCACACGCGTTTCGATCGGGTCGCTTCGTCGGCGCGGGCCATCGACCTGCCGCACGAGGGGTTCGGTTCGTATTTTTTAGACACGTTCGATCGGCCGCGCCGCGTGACGGGTTGCGAGTGCGAACGCACCGGTGGAGCGACGCTCGGGCAGGTGCTGCTACTCTCGAACTCGGATGAAGTGGAGCAAAAAATTTCCTCCGGCGACGGCATCATCGCTAAACTGTTAGCGGCCAAGCAGCCGCCGGCCGAAATGATCGACGAACTGTACCTGGGCGCTCTCTCGCGACTGCCGACCGAGAGCGAACGGGCGAAGGCGCTTGCGTTCGTCGCTCAAGAACAAGATCCGCGTCCCGCGCTCGAAGACGTGCTCTGGACGCTCGTGAATTCTAAGGAGTTTGTGTTTAACCATTAACGTAGGTCAGGCTTTCCAGCCTGACATGTCAGGCTGGAAAGCCTAACCTACTGGAGAACTACGCCATGCTCAACATCCTCGGACGCAACTTTCGCCTGTGTGACGGGCTGACGCGACGCACGTTCGTCAAGGTCGGATCGCTGGGCTTCGGCGGGCTGACGCTGCCGGGCTTGCTACGCCAACGGGCAATGGCCAAAGCGGCCGGCGCGCCGGTGAAAGACACCGCCGTGATTCTGATTTGGCAAGCCGGTGGGCCAAGCCATATCGACATGTACGACCTGAAGCCCTCGGCGCCCGCCGAATTCCGCGGCGAGTTTCAGCCGATCGACACGAACGTGTCGGGCATTCAGATCAGCGAGCACCTGCCGCTGCAATCGCAGATCATTGACAAACTGGCCGTCGTGCGCTCGGGGACGCACACCAACGCCGGTCACGGCATGGGGTCGCAGTGGATGCTCACCGGCTATCAGCCGACGCTCGAAGTGAACGACAACATCTATCCTTCCTGCGGCTCGGTGGCCGCCCGTCTGCGCGGCACGAACGCGCCGGGCATTCCCGCCTACGTGACGCTGCCGCGAAACCACGCCTTTACCAAGGCGGCCTACCTAGGCGCTTCTTACAACCCCTTCACGCCCGACGCCGATCCGAATTCCGACAACTTCCAGGTGCGCAACCTGCGCTTGCCCGGCCGCGTTGACGAAAAGCGGTTGCACCGCCGGCACGATTTGCTCGGCGAGTTGGACGACCTGCGGCGCGATCTCGACACGCAAGGTTCGATCGCCGGGCTCGACACCTTCTATACCGACGCGCTAGAGCTGGTCACCAGCGACAAAGCGCGCCTGGCATTCGACATCAAGCAGGAAGAAGAAAAGCTCCGCGAGGAATATGGCCGCAACGACCTCGGGCAGAGCTGCCTGTTGGCCCGGCGGCTCGTAGAGGCGGGCGTGACCTACGTCTCGATTCAGGCGGGCGGCGGTTGGGACACGCACGGCAACAACTTCAGCGAGTTGAAGAAACGTCTCTTGCCCACCTTCGACCGTGCTTTGGCCGCGTTGGTGACCGACATCGAACGCCGCGGCCTGGCAAAACGCGTGCTGGTCATGGCCATGGGCGAGTTCGGCCGCACGCCGCGCATCAACCCCGGCGCCGGCCGCGACCATTGGCCTGGCGCCATGTCGGTGGTTTACGCCGGCGGCGGCTTGCGCATGGGCCAGGTCATCGGCTCGACCGATTCTCGCGCTGAGTATCCCACCTCGCGTCCGTGCACTCCGGGCTGCATCCTGGCCACGATGTATCACGTGCTCGGCATCGACATCCAACACACTTTCTACGACGCCGCCGAGCGCCCCCTCAACGTCTTGCCCGAAGGGCGTGCGATCGAAGAGCTGATTTGACCGACGCGATGCGCCACGGCTTTTAGACTGCACCATCGACTTTCGCCACGGCGGGTTTATTCGATCGACATGATTTCACGCCTATTTTGCGCGCACCAAGGGTGGAACAAGCGAGCTTGCGCTTCGCCGGCCCACCGTTTCTTAAGCGTCAGAAAACTTGCCAAGCACGCCGCAATTGGTATATTCACGGCTAAAGCGGCGACCGCTCCAGTCCACGGCCCATATCGTGTAAGATGTGGGTTATGAGCGATGAAACCGAACTCCGCGATCCGTGGTTGGTGGCAGTGTGGCCGGGTATGGGGCACGTGGCCTTGGCAGGCGGTTATTACTTGATGTCGAAACTCGATATGAGCGCCCTGTCGGAGCTGCCGGCGCGGGAACTGTTCGACGTCGAGCACGTCGAGGTCAAGGGCGGTTTGATCCAGCCCGGACGGATGCCGAGGAACCGCTTCTTCGTCTGGAGCTCGCCCGAACACGCGCGCGACATCGTCTTGTTCATCGGCGAGGCGCAACCGCCGCTGGGCAAACATGCCTTCTGTCACAAGCTGATCGACTATGTTCGCCAATTGGGCGTGCGGCGCGTGTTCACTTTCGCCGCCATGGCCACGCAGATGCACCCCGAGCACGAGTCGCGTGTGTTCGCCGCCGCCACCGACGAACAATCGTTGTCCGAACTGCAGCGTTTGGAGCTGACCTTGCTGGAGGATGGTCAGATCGGCGGACTCAACGGCGTGCTGCTGGGCGTTGCCGCGGAAGCCGGCCTGCACGGCGCCTGCCTGCTAGGCGAAATGCCGCACATCTTCGCGCGGGTGCCCTTTCCCAAGGCGTCGCTGGCGGTGTTGCAGGTCTTCGCCACGATGGCGAACATTGAAATCGACTTCACGGAGCTGGCCGAGCAAGCCACCGCCATCGAGCAGCAGCTCGGCCAGATTCTGAATCAGGTGCAGGAGCAAATGGGTCGCCAGTTCGAGCCGGAAGCGGAAGAGTTCGTGCCCGAGCCGGTGGAAGAGACGGGGGTCAGCAGTGAAGATGCTCAGCGCATCGAAGCGCTGTTCGGACAGGCCACCCATAATCGGTCGAAGGCTTATGAGCTGAAGCGCGAATTGGACCGGCTCGGCGTGTTTGCCAACTACGAGGACCGCTTCCTCGATTTGTTTCGCAAGCCGGAGTGATCGAACGCGTCGTTCACGGCTGCTGATGCCCGCGCTGTTTTCGTAGGCGCTTTGCGTTTTCATCTGCAAGCCAATTCATTATTTGCTTGCAGAGCGACCTTGGCGCACGCCCAAGGATTTTAATTACCCTCTCTTGTGACACCGTCTCGAGCCACGTCGCTTTTGCTACACAGGCTTCCTTGAGCCCCGTGACCGGATGGCCATCGGGTCCAGGCATTGTCGGCACAGAGAACCAACCAGACTGTAGTGGCAGTTTGAAGTTCGTGGAACAGATAACAACAGCTAACTCGGTACCGGCATCAATTTCTTTCTGCCCGCTTACAACGATAGCCGGATGCGCCCCGGCGGGCCTTCCACCAGGCTCGTTTACCTCTGCAAGGATGATGGTCCCGAGCTGTAACTGCGAAGACACTTCGAGCTAGGCGGATGCCTTTCCGGTTTCGAGAAAATAGGCAGCGAGCTCTTTGAATTCAGCCAGCGGGAGCGCCTGGTTGTTCAATTGTTCCCATTCGATGTCTTCTGAGAGACGTACTACTTCATCGATCCTCTCTGACAGGATGAGCGGGCATTCCGCAAGTTCGTCGGCACGTTCGATCGAGTACCCCTGTTCTCTGAACATGGCTACGATGTTCAAAGCGACTCGAATCGCACGATCCAGCCGACTCACCGACGCGACGAATCCGCGAATCGTCGCGACCACTTTTTCGGATTCGTCATCTTCAACAGCCTGCTTTATGTCGACCTCCGCGCACTTTTTGTGAACGCCGTGCGAAACATCTACGACCTCCAAAAGAAGCGCGACAAGCTCGTTGATCGTCCAGACGGATCTAACAAGCTCTGGTTCGCACAGCGATCCGGAACGTAAAGATCCCTCCTCTTCTGTCACAATTGGCCCTTGCCAATCGTCAACGATCGACTCCGCAGCCCGTGATCGAATGTCGAGTTCGTGAAGGGAGTGGCACATGGCGTCTACCATGTTTTAACGATACCTGCCGGCAGCGCGGCGGGCAAGCATCCTGGAGCCCAGACTCCGTCTGCCTTCTCTGCCTTCCGTGACAGTGGGCACGCCCCGGCGTTGCGCCTATAATAGTGGAACGTCTCGCTTCGATTCGGCCGCTCGTCAGGGGGTGGTCCATCATGAGGTCTTAAGCATGGCTGCCGGAACCAGTTTGCCCGAAACCTCGCGACGCCCGTCTGATTCGGACGGCTTCCGCGCTCAGGTCATCCAGTACGACCGCTATATCGAGTCGCAACTTCACCGCACTCGACGGCAAGTCAAGGGCGTCGATCTTGCCAGCTCGCTGATGCTGTTGACCGTCGCGTCGCTTGTCTACCTGATGCTGGTGGCCCTGATCGATCACTGGGTGGTCGCCGGCGGGCTGGGCTTTGCAGGCCGGGCACTTGCGTTCGGCCTGTTGGCTGCGGGCGTGGCGGCCTTCCTCATTCTGCGACTGGGCCCGCTCTTGTTGCGGCGGGTTAATCCGGTCTACGCGGCCTATACCATCGAACGCAATCGGCCGGGCATCAAAAACAGCCTGATCAATTTTCTCTTGTTGCGGTCCCGCTCGGAGGGTCTGTCGGAGCGGATTTACGAGGCGATGGAAGCCCAGGCGGTCAATGCCTTGACGACCACGCAGGCCGAAGTGGCCGTCGACCGCACGCCGGTCATCCGTCTGTTGCTGGCGATGGTGGCCATTCTGATGTGCGTCGCCTTCTATGCCGTGTTTTCGCCCAAGAGCCTGTTTACGTCGTTCCGGCGTGTGATTTCGCCCTGGTCCGACGTGGCGCCGCCCACCCGCGTGTCGATCACCGAGATTGAGCCCGGCAACGGTCAGGGCTTCCACGACCAGCACGTGGTGGTCAGTGCCCTCATCGGCGGACTGCAAACGGGCGAAGACGCGACGTTGCGCTATTCCACGCGCGACGGCCAAGTGGTAGCCAAGCCGGTGTTGATGACACTCGCTCAGAACGGCTACCGGCACAGCACCGAGCTGCCGCCCGACAATCTTGGTTTGCAGCAAGACCTGGAATATTGGATCGAGGCGGGCGACGCCATCTCGCCACACTACCAGATCAAGGTCGACACGGCGCCTACCATCTTGCTCGAGGAAATCGAATATCAGTATCCCAAGTATGCGGAGTTGGCACCGCGAAAGGTGACCCGCCACGGCGACGTTCAGGCCCTCGACGGCACGCGGATCACGTTGCGGGCAAAAGCCAATCAGCCCATCGCTCAGGCCAACCTCGATTTTGAGTGCGACGGACGCAACGACCTGGAGATGCACGTCGACGGCGTGCGCGCCGAAGTCAGTTTTCCGCTGGTGTGGAACGACAAGACGCGACGCGCCGAGCACGAGAACTACCAACTGCGGTTCCGTAACCAGGACGGCCACGAAAACCCCAAGCCAATCCGTTACTCGATTGAAGTCATTCCCGACCTGCCGCCGGAAGTGGAACTCGTGGAGCCGGAGCTCGACCAGACCAAGGAACTGATCGTGCCGGCCGACAAGCCGGTGCGGTTTGCGGTCGAAGCCGCCGACGCCGATTTCAAGCTGGCAGCGGTGAAATTCCATGTCCGGCGCCGGGGCTCACCGGTGATCGAAGAATCGTTGTTAGCGGCGCCGCGCGCCGGCGAGTTCCATCGCGATTACGTGCTCGACGTGAAGCGTCTGGCGCTCAAGCCGGGCGAACAGCTCGAATTCTGGGCGGCGGCCGGCGACAACCGGCAGCCCAACGCGAATCACACGGAGACGCCGCACTACCAGTTGCGCATCGCTTCGCCCGACGACCGGCAACAGCGGCCAGATGACCAAAATGGACAGAACCCCGGCGAGAACCAAGAGGGCGAAGCCGGTAACTCTGGCAAAAAGCAATCGCGCGGCGACCGCAAGGAGAACGATCAGGAGGGCGACCAGGGCGAAGGCGACCAGCCTTCGCCGCAGAAGCAAGGCGGCGATGGGTCGCAAAAAGGCGACAAACAAGACCAACAGAAGCAGGACCAAGGCGACCAGTCGGGCGACGAAAAGTCATCGCAAGGCGGTAAGAGCGACAAAGGCGCCAGCGGCAAGAAGTCGCAGTCGAAAGATTCATCGAAGAGCGAGTCGGGCGACGGCGACGGCGATTCGGGCGAGGGCGGACAAGGGCAGAAAAAGGCCGCCGGTGAGAAGGGCGACGGCGATGGATCCAAGCGCATCGACCCCGAACGCGACGCCGGCAAAGCCATTGAAGAGATCAACAAGCACTTCAACCAAAAGCAGAAAGAGAAGCAGGAGCAAAACCAGGACAAGCAAGACGGCCAACAGCAAGACGAGCAGCAACAAAACGGCCAACCGTCGGGTGAAAAGTCCGGCGACAAGAAAGACAAGGGGCAGGCCGGCGCCAAGGGCCGTGAGAACGAAGACGCGCAAGAAGGGGAGTCGGGCGACGAGGCTCAGCCCGGTCAGAAGGGCGGCAAGAGCGGGAAAGAGTCGTCGCGCGAAGGGGGCGCCAGCGGCGGTCGAGACGACGCTACCGAAAAATCCGGCGGTCCGAAAGATCAGCAGC
>DASSFG010000453.1:0-15605 GCA_035694685.1 Pirellulales bacterium | reverse complement strand
ACTTGTGGAACGGAATTTATTCCGTTCCACACGTTCAAAACGGAATGAATTCCGTTCTACGAAGAGCAAGCAACGCATAAAGGCGAACAGGCCGGAAGGCCCAATTCTGCGCAGGCCAATCCCACCTTACGATGATGTCCGGCCGTCTACGCCATGTTCGTCGATCGTGTTACCATCCAGGTTCAAGGAGGAAAAGGGGGTGACGGCTGCCTCAGTTTCCGCCGCGAAAAATACGTGCCGCGCGGCGGTCCCGACGGCGGCAACGGTGGCGACGGCGGCAGCGTGATTCTGGTGGCCGAGCCGGGCGTCGATAGTCTCGCCGCACTGTCACACCGCCGTCACTGGAGAGCAGGTAACGGCGAACCTGGGCGCGGGGCCAATTGCCAGGGCCGCAGCGCCGACGATCTGGTCATTCAGGTGCCGCCCGGCACCATCGTCTACGATGCCGCCAGCCATTTTGTGCTCAAGGATTTGGCCCAGCCGGGCGACCAGGTGATTGCCGCGCGCGGCGGCTCGGGCGGCAAAGGCAATACCCACTTCAAATCGGCCGCGAACCGTGCCCCACGCCAAGTTACGCCCGGGGATGCAGGTGAAATGCGCCAGTTGATCCTGGAATTGAAGGTCATCGCCGATGTGGGTCTGATCGGCAAGCCCAACGCCGGCAAAAGCACGCTGCTCAGCCGCCTTTCGCGTGCGCGTCCGGAGATCGCCGATTATCCCTTTACCACCAAGTATCCGAATCTCGGTTTGGTGCAGCTCAGCTTCGAGCGGTCGTTCGTGCTCGCCGACATACCCGGGCTGATTGAGGGCGCCCACGCCGGCTTAGGACTGGGGCACGAATTCTTGCGGCATATCGAGCGGGCCGGCATCCTGGTTCACCTGGTCGAGCCTGAGCCCGCCGACGGCAGCGATCCGATTGCGAACTACCATGTGATTCGCGAGGAACTGCGGTTGCACAATGCCGCCCTCCTCGAGCGGCCGGAAATCGTCGTCGTGAGCAAAGCCGAGCTTCCCGGCGCCGCCGCCGTACGAGACGGCCTTGCCGAGGATCTCGACGGCGAAGTGCTTGCCGTGTCGGCGGTGACCGGGGCGGGTATCGACAAGTTGCTTTTTTCTGTTGCCCAAGAGATCGACCGCGCCGCCGAGCGGGAAGTGCAACATGACTGACGCCAGGCAAGCCAGTTTAGCTGCTGTCGATATCGGCAACAGCCGGATCAAGGTGGGCTTGTTCGCCCATAGCGACGTTGCCGCGGCTCCGAGCACCGAGCTTCCGCGGCCGTCGGACACGTTCAGTTTCTTGCCCGATGCCGGCGGGTTGGCGGGTCTTGCCGAGTGGTTGGCGCCTTACGCAGCGCGGGATCTATCGTGGTGGATAGGCAGCGTCGAGCGGACCTTCGCCACACGATTGCTGGACTGGTTGCGATCGGCGGAAGCATCGCAAGTCGTGCTGCTCTCGTCGAGCGATCTGCCCTTGACCGTGTCGCTGCCGCGGCCAGACATGGTGGGCATCGACCGGCTGCTCGACGCCGTCGGCGCCAACCGCCTGCGGCCGTCCGGCCAACCTGCCATCGTCGTCGACCTGGGAACTGCCATAACGGTCGACCTGGTGTCGGCGAGGGGCGCGTTTCAAGGAGGCGCCATCATGCCGGGCATCGCCATGTCGACGAGGGCGCTCGACGAGTTTACGGACCTGCTGCCACTCATCGACATGGTTGGCCTGGCCGAACCGCCGCCCGCTTTAGGCGCCGACACCGTGGCCGCCATGCGTTCCGGCCTCTTCTGGGGCGCCATTGGCGGCATCCGGCAATTGATCGCCGAAATGTCGACCGCAAGCGCCGGCGCCGCCCAGGTCTACCTCACTGGAGGCGCAGCGGCGAGCGTGGCGTCGCTCGTTGCTCCGGGCGCGGCCTACTGTCCGCACCTCACGCTGGCCGCAATTGCCCTGGTGGCCAACGAAGCCCGAAATGGCTCACTGGGGCGATGACAACGGCACGTTGCGGACGCCTTCGGCGGAGATCTCGAGGCGGTTCGAAATAGTCGTGCGGCGACCGTTGGCCTCGGCCTCGAGCCTCGTGGACCACGGCTGATCGAATCCGCCTCCCTCGATCGGCGCGCTGAAGACCTGCGTCAATTGCCCTTGCTTTTGCAGCGACTCAGGCTCGTATTCGAGGGCGTGGGTAGCGCCCAGAAAGTCAATGACCCAGTAATACTTGATGCCCGCTGTGGGTCGATGCCCGGCTTCGAAGCGGTATTGCAAGAACAACAACGTCTGGCCGTCTTCTGCCACGACGTCAGGCTCCCAAATGGTTATTTCCTGCAGGGTTGAGTCGGCCGGCGGCGGCGGTCGGCTAGTGGTCGGAGCAGAAGGCTCGGGAGCGGCCACGTTCTTACCAACCTTGGGAGGTGCGAGCGTGTCGGGCGCCGAACGCCGCGAGTTGAAATCCGTTTTCGGTCTCGGCGCCGGTACGTCATCGTTCGTTGGCGACAAACCGTCGGCGGTGGTTCCCTGATCGTCGTTCTCAGCCGTCTGGCGGGGCAGCGCCGCGCTGGCCAGCGCCGACGGCGAGGCCGCATCGACCACTTGTGATACAAAACCGCCGAGCATCAGGATGCCGCCCAGCAGCATCAGCATCCCGCGAGCGCCCTCACGTCCGATGGATCGCACCCATCCGTATTCGCGATAGCCGTCGGAGAAGAGAAACTCCCAATCGAACGCGCCCGCCCCCGCGGTGAATCCGCCCAGCACCAGCGAGACGACTCCCAGGATGCCTAACATGAGACTCCGCTCGTGAACTGTTGTGGTGGCTTACATTGATGATGAGCGGCCAAAGTCGTCTCGTCAATGGCGCTCTTGACACGCCGGGCATAGGCCGGGGTATCTTCGGCAGCTATGACATTACGGATTGCTGTCACGCCGGCTGGCCGATTGTTGGCCGAAGCCGATGCGGAAGTCGAGCAGAAATTGGCCGTCGAACTTGCCGATGGAATTGGGCAGGCATTCGCCCTATCGTCGGCTGACGGGCTGTTTTATCTGGCATCGCGCGCACTGGCCGAGCAGCTTCCGCCGTCGCTCGTTTTCTGGCGCGATTTCGCCGCCCGGCTCTTTCATGCGCTTTGCGGCCTGAGCGACGACGCCTGGAGACGTGCCGCCGGTGCGGCAGACGGTACGGCCATCGCTCCGCCGGACGACGCACAGGTTGAAGAGTGGATCGCCGCCGCCCCGCCGATGCGCGGCTTGGAGTATTTGACGTTCGACGTGCTGCGAAGGCTCTGGCACGAGTTGGCTGAACTGGTGCTGGGCCGGGCGGCGGAATTCGAGGGTGGACCGCAGGCGTTTTTGCGATCGGTCAACCCGGTCTGGCAGTCGCTGGGACGCGTTACCTTTCATCTGGCGGAGAACAAACGCGACCCTGCTCGACCGTTCGCCTTTTTGGCCACCTATGCGCACCGCGTTTCGGCGGGGGCAAAGCTCAAGCACCTGCCGTTGGCCGACGCACTCAAGCAATATGCCGGCGAAAAAAACCAGGCCCGTCTGGCGGCACTTTTAGAGCCGGTGCGGCAAGCCGCGCAGTCGAGCGCGCTGGTGCGCGAGCTGCTTGACAAGCGAGCAATCTTCCAGCCGCAAGCCTGGTCGATCGGCCAGGCGCATCGCTTTTTGAGCGACGTGCCGCGAATGGAAGAAAGCGGCCTGGTGGTGCGCGTGCCCGACTGGTGGAACGTGCGGCAGCCGCCGCGGCCGGAAGTGCGCGTGCGCATCGGCCAGCAGGCGGCCGACCGGCTCGACATGAACAGCCTGCTCGATTTTTCGGCCGAGCTGGCCCTCGACGGCCAGCCTCTCAGCGAAGAGGAGCGACAGCAGCTTCTCGCCGCGACCGAAGGTATGATTTTGTTGCGCGGCAAATGGGTGGAAGTCGATCAGCAGAAACTCCGCGAAGCACTCGACCATTGGCGCGAGCTGGAAGAGCAATACGCCGACGGCATCGACTTCTTGCGCGGCATGCGATTACTGGCCGGCGCCGCGCTCGATTCGAACGGCGACGGCGCGCAGGCCACGGCCGACTGGAGCCGCGTCACCGCCGGCGATTGGCTGCGCGAGACGCTGGCCACGATCCGCGATCCGAACCGCGTCACCGACTGCCAGCCTGGCCGCGACCTGCGGGCCACTTTGCGGCCGTACCAAGCCGAGGGTGTTCGCTGGCTTTGGTTCATGAGCCGGCTTGGCCTCGGATCGTGTCTGGCCGACGACATGGGGCTGGGCAAGACCGTGCAAGTCATCGACCTGCTGCTGCAGCGCAAACGCGAGACGGCTAACACTACCACGGCCGAGGGCGGCCGTGCCACAAGGGCACAATGTGGCACAGCCGCCCCCGGCTGTGGTCCCAGTCTGCTGGTAGTGCCCGCTTCGCTCGTCGGCAATTGGAAGCACGAGCTCGAACGCTTTGCGCCTACGCTGTGCGCCTTTTATGCGCATCGTTCGGAATGCGCCGCGGAGACTTTTGCTCGCGTGGGGAAGAATCCGGCCGACGAATTGGCGAGCTACGACGTGGTGGTCACTACTTACGGCCTGGCGTCGCGGCTGGAATGGCTGCGCGAGCCACAGTGGCAGCTTGTCGTGCTCGACGAAGCGCAAGCCATCAAGAACGCCTCGTCAGCCCAGACCCGCGCGGTCAAGCAGCTTCGCGCTTCCGGCCGCATCGTGCTGACGGGCACGCCGGTCGAGAACCACTTGGGCGACCTGTGGTCGATCTTCGACTTTTGCTGTCCCGGCCTGCTTGGCTCGGCCTCGCAGTTCAAGCAGTTCATTAAGCGACTCAACCAACGGCAAGACAGCCAGGCGTTCGCCGGCCTGCGGCGGCTGGTGCGGCCCTATATTCTGCGTCGCATGAAGACCGACCCGACGATCGTGCCCGACTTACCCGACAAGACCGAGATGCGGGCAGAGTGCGGGCTGGTCAAGAAACAGGCGGTGCTCTACGAGCGGGCGGTGAGCGAGTTGGCCAAGCGACTGGACTCGGCCGACGGCATGGCCCGGCGCGGGCTGGTGCTGTCGACGTTGATGCAGCTCAAGCAGATCTGCAATCATCCCTCGCACTACTTGGGCGAGAGCGATTATCGGCCCGGCGACAGCGCCAAGTTCGAGCGGCTGGCCCAGATCTGCGAACCGATCCGCGAGCGGCAGGAGCGCGTGCTGGTGTTCACGCAGTTCCAGGCGATCACGGCGCCGCTGGCTGCTTACCTGACCGAGGTGTTTGGCCGTTCCGGCCTGGTGTTGCACGGCGGCGTGCCGGTCGGCAAGCGCAAGGAGCTGGTGCGCAACTTTCAGCAGGACGAAGGGCCGCCGTTCTTTGTCATTTCGGTGAAGGCGGGCGGCACGGGTTTGAACCTGACGGCGGCCTCGCACGTGGTGCACTTCGACCGCTGGTGGAACCCGGCAGTGGAGAACCAGGCCACCGATCGCGCGTTTCGCATCGGGCAAAAGAAGAACGTGCTCGTTCACAAGTTTGTCTGCCGCGGCACCGTGGAAGAGCGCATCGACGCCATGCTTCGCGACAAACAGCAGCTTGCCGACCAGGTGCTCGACGAAGGCGGCGAGACCGCCTTGACCGAGCTCAGCGACGACGAGCTCTTGAAGTTCGTCTCTCTCGACCTGGAGCGTGCCACGATGGACTGAGCAATGAGTGCCAGTGAGCCACAAATCAATCCTGCGAACGTGGAACGCGACTTTGTCGTCTTCGCGACGAACTTGTTTCGTGACGAGCAACACGACGATGAGATCGATCAATGGTTTTTGGGCGAAGACTGTGCGCGATGGTTCGAAGCGAAGCTCCTCGCGCTCGACGGCATTTCACCTGGCGTTTCGCCGCTGGAGGAAGACTGGCACGGCTGGACGTTCGGCATCCGAGCGCACGGAATCTGGTTCTGGCTCAGAATCTGGCATTGGATAAGCGTTTGGGTTGTGGAGGTTGAAGCTAAGCCCGGCCCGCTCGGCATCTTTAGGCGCGAGCGTACGAGGCGCGCAAAAGCCATGCTCTGCCATGAGCTCGATTCGATTTTGGCAAGTGCCCCGGAAATCGAGAGCCGTGAGTGGCTTGAAGCGCATCCGGCCGAGCTGCCTCGCCTGGTCGTGACCGATCCCAACAAGCTTCACGTTGCTGCCGGTCCGACTTATGAAACACGCAGTTGGGGATGGCGGCTTTTCGTTCCGAAGCAAGCGAAGCTGAGGCTGTTCATCGCCTCCGAAAAGGTTCCAGCAGACGGCTTTCCCATGAAGTACAGTGCCACTCGCCTGCCAAAGGGCGAAATGCCATTACGCGTTGAGGTCTGTCAGGGCCCCAATGGCCAATGGAGAATTCGGGCCGTTTACCCGTCCGGCTTGTCGGGTCTCGATATTCCGGAAGGGCACACTGCATGGATCCTAGAACCGGACGGTTATTCGGCAACCCAGACAGGCTTACAAGGCACAGAAGTGACGGCGCCCGATGAGCCGGTCGTGTTGTTACGGCTTCGGGCGAAACCGCGAGGAGCAGACACTGGCTCAGCGGCCGAACCGTGCGATGGCGTGATGATTTGGATTGCTGAGCCGCGGCAGGAATAGCCTCGATGAGTCTTATACGCATGAATCGCCGGCCCATTTATTTGCCCGGCGAATGCCTTAAAAAACGCATCGTTGCCCTGTTTACTGCGTTTAGCGCGCATCCTACGTTTAGTCATCGTGCTCCGATTGTCCGCCGATTCCTGGTTCGGGCTTCGTCAGGCGTCTCTGTATAGGCCAAACGCATAGGGCCACTTCAGGGCCAGCACGGGCGTCTCCCCACGTCTCGTCCTTGCCGGGTGTGCCATTGTGCCAGATGACGAACTCGCCGTGGCAAGTTGGACAGCGAAAGCGGATGCGAGGCCAGCGACCGCAGAGGATCTCAAATCCGCCCTGAAAGCTCCCGCAACACGGGCAGCGAGGAAGCATCAGCGGAAAGAGCTTCAATCCTCGGTAGAACGGGTAATAATACTACACCGACGAACCGCTCCCCGGCTCAGCCCTTAACTCACCGCTTTCTGCACGAGCGCGCTGATTCGGGCCTCTGCGGCGGCGGTCAGTTCGGTGAGCGCGAAGGCGGTCGGCCACATGGCGCCATCGTCGAGCTTCGCTTCGTGCATGAAGCCGAACGTCGCGTACCTCGTTTTGAACTTCTGCGCGCTCTGGAAGAAGCAGACGACCTTGCCGTCCTTGGAATACGCGGGCATCCCGTACCAGAGCCTCGGCGAGAGGGCCGGCGCGCTGGCTTTAATGATTGCGTGCAGCCGCTCGCCCAGGACACGGTCCGGTCCCGGCATCGCGGCAATCTGCGCGAGCACGGCGCTTTCGCCGTCCGCCTTCTCCGCGCGCGGCCGCGCGGCCGCCTTCTTCGCCGATTTCTTGGCGGTGCTCTTGGCCGACTTCTGCACGCCTTTCTTTGCCTTCATTAACTTGTTTCCTTTCGATAGCCGTTCCAGTCTGCCGCGCAAGAATGATAATCTCCGCGTCAAAGACGCGTCAGAGTTTCCCGGCCGATTCGAGGGCGGCCTGGATTGTCGCGAGTGGCAACAATAGCGACAAGGGAGCATCCGCCAATGGCACTGCCCCATACGACGCGTACCACTTCGCCGCCCGCTCGTCCTTGGCGTCGATCAGGAGCGCGACCCCTCCGACTTCCGTCGCCGCCAGCAAACATCGTCGGCCCGCTGCCAATAGTAATTGACCGCCTAACCCGTGCCCCTGGATCGGACGATTCACCGCCAGGCGCGCCAGCCGAAAAACCGGTAGCTCATGCCGGGCCAGCCCCTTACGAATGATTTCTGGCGCGCGGGAATACTCCAGGGAGGCAGGGCAAAGGCTGTAAAAGCCTAGGACCGTCTTGCCGTCGGATTTGGAGATGGCCAGGAATGTCTTGGCGGCCCCCTTGTCATGACTCTGGCGGGCGTGTCGTTGGAGGAACTCGTTCAATTCCGGCTCCCCGCAGTCAAACGCCGCGCGATCGTGCCTCTTGGCGATCGGCTCTTCATACCACTCCGGCAGGCTCACGACCGCTCCGGCATTGCGCGCGCCGCTTTTCGCAACTTCGCGTTGGGGGCGGGCGGCTTTTCTAGAAGTTCCAGCACAAGAAGGCTGTCGCGGCGCGTGAGCTTGACTCGTTCGTGTTCTTCGATGACCGAACGGGCTTCCCGCAGCGCCGCGCGAAGAATAAAGTCGGTCATGTCCGTTTGTGTCATGGCGACGGCGCGCATGATGACGGCCTTATCGGCCGCTCGTATGCGCAGTCCAACTCGGGTATTGTCTTTGACGATGGGCCGGGGCATGATTGAATCTCCTCTTCCGTACACATTCAAAGCGTACAGCCGATCGCCGCGAAGTTCAAGCCGCGTGGCATGTGACCGTTAATTCGAGTGCGACGATGCGTCGGCGCGAGGCGGTAACGTCCTGACCGGACGGAAGCCGTAGTCGTAGTGGTGGGACGAAGGCGCGATGTTGAAGTGCAGCGACGAGCGCAGGGTTGCTGCGAGAAGGTTGAACGAGCCGCCACGCAAAACACGGCGATCGGAGTCCTGGACCGTCACGTCGGATGGACCGTTTGGGGCCGTGTTCCACACGCTTTGACACCACTCCCAGGCGCTGCCGTGCATGTCGAACATCCCCAAGCTGTTTGGCATTTTCATACCGACCGGCCACAGGCGACTCTCGCTGTTGGCCATGTACCAGGCGTAGTTTTTGACCAGCTCCTCTGGCTCTCCGAACCCAAAACCGCTGGTCGTATTGGCCCGACAGGCGAATTCCCACTCCGCCTCCGTCGGTAGGCGGTAGCCGGTACGCCGGAGATAGTCAGCAGCGATCTTCATGCCCGCTGCGTATTCGTGCTGCTCGTTCGGTTCGTAACATCGCTGGTCCGCCGGTATGCCTTCTCGCTCGCTGAGCCAATTGCAGTAGGCCGCGGCGTCATACCACGACAAAACCGTCATCGGACAATCAGGCTTCGGTGCGAGGCTGGCATTCACGATTTGAGCACTCCGAAATCGCTGAAACTGCTCCACGGTCACTTCGTGAGTTGCCAACGCAAACCGATGTGAAAGTGTCACGCTCGTTGGATCAGTCGTTACCGGCTTGTCTCCCACCGTATCCCCCATCAGAAATTCAACGGGGCCGTTGATGACAGCAAACGTCTGGCCCTGCGAGTTGACGAACCATTCGCGACTTTTTGGTGGTGAGGTCCCGGCTGGCTCGCCATCGCTCAGCGAAGCGCCTTGCTCGGGCTGCCAATTTCGGAGTGCCCATTCCGCGGCAGCATGGACCCCGGAGTCAGGATCGTCACGATAGCATGCCGACAACTGGTCCATGTACGCTTGTCTTTGCTGACGGGAGAGCTTTCCCAAGTCGAATCGCCCCAAGGCCAGAATCAACGCATAACGGCTGGCCGCATCCGGCTCTTGCTTGATCCGTGCGGCCAACGCTTCGTGATTGCGCCCGAGCCGTGCGATTCGGTCAATGACGTAGCTCCGCAGCGATGGGTCCGGCGAGTGTAGGAACAGCGGCCATACCGCTTCGTCCTCGCCCAATTCCAGCAAACAAACGGCGGCATTCGCCTGTATCTTCCAGAAAGAGGCCCGCACAGCCGGGTGGTCGTCAGCTTTTGGAGATTGATGCAGCATCGTCCGCAACCCGGGTGCAACGGTCTGCTGGTGGCTGCGAACCGCTTCCAACAGTGGCTGAAACTCCTGCTCGTGATCGGCCAACAGCATCAGCTCGGTAAGCGATTGAGGATCCTCTTTCAAATACTCCGCTAACGCCGCCGCTGCAATTGGTCGCTCGGCATCCCGTGCCACGCTGCGATCGTGGAATCGTTGCTTGAGTGGATCGGCCAAGAGGCTTCCCACGGGACGCAGCATTTTGATCCACTCGCCCGATTCGGCAGGCGGGACCGAAACCAGGGCCGTCACCACGTCGTCACGGGCGCGTTGCCATTGTTCGTGGCGGGAGTTGAATTCCGCCAGTGCCACAGCCGCTCGGATACGTTCGCTCAGACTCCCATGTTCCAGGATGTCCCGGATTGCCTGGTCCAATTGGCTCCCGTGCGGTTTCAGAAAACTGACGATGACAGGAACGTCGGCCGCATCGGCCTTGAGCAATCGTTGGAATAAATACTCGACTTGGCTGGGGTCAATGGGAAGTAGTGCGAGACTTGAATGAAGTTCCCGTGCGCCGCCCAATTTGAGATTTGACCGCAGTGTCGGGTCGGTCCACCGCCGCAATTGAGGCGTGATCTCACGAATGATCTCCGGCGTTTGAGCCGTGTTGGCTTCCAAGAGCCGGTTCACCAAAAATGTGGCCCGATTCGCTTGCTCTCGCTCGGCCATGCTCTTGGCAAAACTGAAATATCCGAAACAGACGAGCAACAAGAACATGGCACTCGTCGTGCCCCGTAACGCGTGAAACGTACCTGCTTTCACCATCATCTTGCGTTGCGGCGGCGTCCAGTTCTTCTTCGCCGTCACGCAGCGAATCTGCACCCACTGCAGTAGCGAGGGCAACTGGCGGTTTTCGCGACGTGCATTCCAGACCCCGGCACGATCCGCCAGCAACAGTTCGGCCCGGCCGCGGCGAGTTTCTTTCTGCTTGCGTGTGAGCCAGTCGCGCAACGGCGCAACGAGATAATCGTGGCTCAGTTGGTAATACTTTTCGCCCGGTTGGGCCAGACGTTCGGATCCATCCGCCTCCACTTTCCCTTCCGGGTCGGTGGGGGTAATGAGGCGAATTTCACGGTCGAGAATGTGGATCAGGTCATCGAAATCCTTTGCACGGCTCCGGTAACCTGACGTTTCCAGTAACTCAGCGTGCGACCGCATGTGGCCCTTAATGACGGCGCCGGATTCCGGCAAGAGCGCGGCGAGAACCGAACGCGCCGCTTTCTGGTGATAACGATGCTCGGGGGGAGCGGTTGCCGCACTGAACGTCTCTTCGAGAAACGTGACGCCGACCCCCTGGGTGCCGCCCACGGCTTTCAGCGAAGCAGGCGTCCATGCTTTGCCCTTCATCATTTCTGCAAACAGGGCCAGCCTCACGGAAACGACTTTGCCTTCTTCAGCCAGACCCAACACGGCCAGGTTCAAGAACTCCCTTTCTTCCTTGCTTTTCTTGCCCGGCTGTTCCGGAAGTTTGCCAAACGCCTGGCCGAACGCGGCTAGCACTTTTCGGGAGTGGTCCTTGTCAAACAGATCGACCGCGGCAGAGTTCTGTCCCTCCAGAAGCCGAATCTCCAGCTCGCGCATGAAGCGAGTCGCCGCCATCCAAAAATCGTCTCGCACCATGACGAGGCACTGCACCCGCCCGCCGTCGCATTGCCGCAGTGCCTGCACCAACTCGGTGTTTTGCTCCTCTTTTCTCGCGTGCAGCCATTGCTCGAACTGGTCGAGCACGATGAGCACTTTCTTGCCCGCGGGCATGCCCTGGCCACGCCGCAGCGCCGACAGCGTTTCTTTCAGCCCTAAGTTCTCGGGCAAGTCCAAGTTGTCGCGCCAGAAGGAACACCGCTTTCGCAGGCCGTTCAATAAGCGTCTTTCTGTTTCGTCGGCAGTTGCTTCGACGTAGACCGCGATTACGTCGGCCGGCAGGCGAGGCAGCAAGCCGGCTTTGACCAGCGACGATTTGCCGCAACCGCTCGGCCCATAGAGCAATCCCACGGAGAAGACGTTGTCAGCATCCGTTTCTTCGATGCGGGTCTTCCAGAATCGCAAGCTGTCCGGCAATCCGTCACGGTCGCGCGGGCCGGGGAGCAATTCGAGAAAGAAGTCAGCATCGTGTGCATCGAACGAACGCAAACCTTTCGGCACGATCTTGATGGGTTGGCTGTCGGCGGAGCGTGTGGTGGCGGAGGTCGCGGGCGTCGACGGGGTTGTCGACTCGGCTTCGCCCCGCGGAACAGGCGGCAAATGTGTGGCCATTCGTGCCGGCGCTTCCGTTGCCGGCCTGGCAAGATCGCCGTTACCGTCGAAACTGCGGATCCAGTGCCGCAAATCATCGGCCATGTCCCTGGCTGCCGAATATCGCTCCGAGGCTCGCTTCGAGAGGGCCTTCAGGCAAATGCGGTCCAACTCTTTGGGAATGTCGTCGTGGATTTGTCGGGGAGGGCGGGCTTCGACGCCGGCTACCTGGTCGAGGAGCTCGTCTTGCGACTTGCCCTTGAAAGGTCGTCGTCCGACGAGCAGCTCATAGAAGACCACACCCAAACTGAAAATATCGCTACGGCCATCCACTCGATGCCCTTCGCCGCAAGCCTGCTCGGGCGACATGTAGGCAGGCGTCCCGGCGTAGCGTGATCCCTTGCCAACATCTTGTTCGCGCAGCGCCAGCCCAAAGTCGGCCACAAATGGCTTGCCGCTCTTGTCGAGTAGGATGTTGCTCGGCTTGACGTCGCGGTGCACCAGCCCTTGCTTGTGGGCGTGGTGCAATGCCTCGGCCACCGTCGCCACCAATTCCACCGTTTCGTGCAGGTTCAGCCGCGACTGCGCCAGTCGCGTGGCGAGGTCCGTTCCGTCGATAAACTTCGAGACGACGAAGCAAGCGTAATCCTCGCTGCTGCCGACATCGTGTACCGGCACGATATTCGGGTGATCGAGGTTGGCAACGGTGCGGGCTTCGATCAGGTAGGCTTCGGCAGCTTCTGGCTTGGCCACCAATTGTGGGTGCGGCACCTTGATCGCCACGAGCCGCTGCAACCGCTCGTCGTGTGCGAGGTAGACCAGGCCGAAGCCGCCACGACCTAGAATTCTTTCGACCCGGTAACGACCAATGTTTTTGGGTGTCGACTCGTCGGGGGCAAACGGCGCTCGCTCCGGCTGAAATTCGCCGACAGTTTGACTGAGTTCCTTCACGGCTCACGCCTTGCCATTCGCCCAGCGAAATCTCTTGTAGCGCGGAGTGTATTCGAAATTCCGGGCAAAATCGACCTTCAGAATACGCCCTGCGAAGGTCAAACGCAATTCCCGGTGAATCAACCGCTCACTTCCGCTCGCTCACAAACGAATAACGGTAGTGTCTTAACAGTGAGTTGTCGGGCGGGGGTGTGCCCGTAGGGTGGGACGAGCGAAGCGAGTCCCACCTGTTCGGGCCGGCTTGTTTGGTGGGACTCGCTTCGCTCGTCCCACCCTACATTTCATCAGCAACCCGCTGTTAAGACACTACCCGAATAACCAATAGAATGACCAGGGGCAGTTGAATAGAATCGAATGTTGGATTCAGTCCTTTGGTCGACGCAATGTCAATCGAGCGACAACAGGGAAACGGCGAAATGGGACGAATTCGAGAGTTCATTAAGGTCAACGGCAAAAAATGCTGGACCCTCTTTGACAGCGGGGCACGAAACACGTACGTGACTCCGCAGGTCGCCTCTCATCTGGCCACCACCGAATTGCCTCGGCCGCTCAAGTCGGCCTTGGGTGGAAGCATCAAGAAGGCTTCCAAAGCGGCGCTGCTCGTCGCCAAAGTGGAAGGGCACAACATCTCCACCAATGCCTTAGTCATCGACGAAATCGGCCGGGACGAAGAAGGCCAAACCATCGACGTGCTGTTTGGCGCCCTGGCCATGCAGCAATGGGGCATACGATTGGTGCCGAAGGAAGAGCGGCTCGATCTCACCCATTTCCCCGACGAATTCGTCGAGTTTTAGGCAGACAAGATTGCCATTTGGACGTAAAGCCCTTATCATCAGAGGAATTGGCGCCGCTCATACCTGACCGTGCTCACCTTGAGCGGCACACCCCTTCTCTCTTCCTGCCCGAACATAGCGGAGGCGCTTCATGAACTGGCGAATCACAATCTCGTGTGCGTTGACTTTGGCAATCGTTTTGCCCCTCACTTCTCAAGCGGCGCCGAAGGTCAAGCGCAAGGCTTCGTCGTCGTCGGCATTCGGCGTCGACCCGAACGCGAAAAAGGTCGATCTGTTCAAGGCCATCGACGACAAACAGGTGAAAGTCGCGCTGACGGTCCAAGCCAGGGCAACCGGCGTGCTTACCTTGACCAACGTTTCCGATCAGCCGCTGACCGTCGAAGTTCCGCTGACGCTGGGCGCCAATCCCGACGCTCCACCAGGAGCCGTGCAGGCTTACTATGCCACGGCCTTTGGCACGTCGGGCGCCCCGCAGTCGCTGGCCGTGGCTGTTAGTCCGCAGTGGACCGCAGGCGTTGAAAAGAAGAGTGGCCGCAAGTCCAACGTCAAGACGAAGAAAAAAACCGACGAAGAAGCCAAAGACGAGAAGAAGGGCGACGAAAAAGACGCCAAGGAAAAAGATGCCAAGAAGGAAGAGACCAAAAGCGATTCGTTAGTGGCCACCGTGCCGCTGCCCGCAGGCGCCACGCAAAACTTGCCATTGTTCACGCTCGGATTGAATATGAAGCGACCACAAGCGACCTACGGTCAGTTCATTCCGGCCGATCTCGAAAAAGTAACGCAGGCGCCAGAGATGAAGAAAGTGCTCGAGCATCTGGCGCAAAACCACATCACCGAAGACGTGGCTCAGACCCTGGCCTGGCACTACAACGACCGTATGACCTGGGAAGAAATGCAGCAGACGTTGCTGGTAACGCCGATCCAAATCCAGCTCGCGCAGCAAGCGGCCGAGGTCGTCGAAGGCAGGGCCTCGCCCGAAGCGGCGACCACCACCACGACAGGCAAGAAAAAGAAATAACAATTGCTACCGCGCGTGGCATCGGCGGTCGGCTTTGGAGTGCGGCGATTTATCGCCGCTGTGGCTTGCGGCGAAGCCGCTTTCTTTTCTTTTGTTCGCCTGTCGCCGCCGGACAAAAGAAAGTCGCTCCGCGACTGTGGAAAGCGGCGATAAATCGCCGCACTCCAAAGGGGCATGGCAATCGCCCTAAACAAACTTCCTTTTATTCGGGCGCCGCTGCCACCAGCGGCACGAACCGGCAAGCGACGAGATTTTCCCAAATGATCTGCTCACCCCGTCGCGAAAGCGTTTGCAGCACTTGCGAATTACTGTCGCCTAAGGGAATGACCAACCGGCCGCCGTCGGCGAGTTGATCAATTAGGGCGTGCGGGCACGAACTCGAGGCGGCTGCGACCAGAATTCGGTCGTACGGCGCTTGCTCTTGCCAGCCCGCTGAACCGTCGGCAACGAACAGCTCGACGTTGTCACAGTACACGCTGGCCAATGCCTCGCGGGCCGTTTCCACCAGCGGCGCATGGCGCTCCAATGAGACCACGTGCCCGGCCAGCCGCGAAAGAATCGCTGTTTGGTACCCGCTGCCCGTGCCGATTTCCAGCACCCGTTCGCTCCCATTGAGCTCGAGCGCCTGCGTCATGAGGGCCACCATGTAGGGCTGGCTGATCGTCTGTCCGCAATCAATGGGCAGGGCCCGGTCGGCGTAAGCTTGTTCGGCCAGTTCGGGAAACACGAACGCCTCACGCGGCACGCGCTCCATCGCTTCGAGCACGCGGCGGTCGTGAATACCGCGCCGCTGGAGTTGATCGCGGACCATCTTGTGGCGCGCCAGCGCCAAGCCGGGGATTTCCATGATGTTAAGGCAGAAGACAGAAGGCAAAAGGCAGAATAGCACGGTTCTGCCA
>DASSFG010000452.1:0-3714 GCA_035694685.1 Pirellulales bacterium | reverse complement strand
GGCTCTCCGGCAGCGGCTACGTCTCGATTCTGCCGGTGGACCAGGGAGTCGAGCATTCGGCCGGCGCATCTTTCGCCGTCAATCCGATCTATTTCGACGCCGAGAGCATCGTCAAACTGGCGATCGAGGGCGGCTGCAATGCCGTGGCGTCGACGTTTGGCGTGCTGGGCGCCGTCGCTCGAAAATACGCCCACAAGATTCCCTTTATCGTCAAGATCAATCACAACGAGCTGCTGACGTATCCCAACAAACACGACCAGATTCTGTTCGGCACGGTCGATCGGGCCGTCGAAATGGGCGCCGCCGCGGTGGGCGCGACGATCTACTTCGGCTCCGACCATGCCGGGCGGCAGATCGTGGAAATCAGCGAGGCGTTCTCTCGGGCACACGAAGCGGGGCTGGCGACGATTCTCTGGTGTTACCTGCGCAACGACGCCTTCAAAGCCGACAAAGATTACCACGTCTCAGCCGACTTGACTGGGCAGGCGGACCACCTGGGGGCCACCATTCAGGCCGACATCCTCAAACAAAAGTTGCCGCTCAACAACGGCGGCTACAACGCGCTCAAGTTCGGCAAGACTTCGCCGTTGGTCTACGAAAAGCTCACCTCGCCGCACCTCATCGACCTCTGCCGTTATCAGGTGGCCAACGGTTACATGGGCCGCATCGGGCTGATCAACTCGGGCGGCGAATCGAAGGGCGCCTCCGACCTGGCCGAGGCCGTGCGCACAGCCATCATCAACAAACGGGCCGGCGGCATGGGCCTGATCAGCGGTCGCAAAGCGTTCCAACGGCCGATGAAAGAAGGCGTCGAGTTGCTGCACAAAATCCAGGACGTGTATCTGGACAAAGAAGTGACGGTGGCGTGACGGAATGCGCAATCATGCCAGCAGTTCGCACAACAGCTCCTGCACGGTAGGCAGCGGCTGTTGCCAGAGCCACTCCGGCCGCAAGTAGAAACCTGGTACAACCCCAGAGGCGACTTTGCCGGCGTGCGGCACAATGCGCTGGTAGGTCTTGTCGTCGCCCGCGGCGTAGGCTTCCAACCGTTGATCGAGAGGATCGACGATCCAATACTCATCAACGCCTGACGCCTCGTATTCCTGGTACTTGGTGCGCCAATCGCGATCGACGCTGTCATCGGAAACAACTTCGATAATCAAATTCGGCGCGCCTTCCAGATGCTTCGGCTGCAGGTTCGGCAAACGATCGTTGGCGATAAACAGGACGTCGGGTATGCGGCGGCGATTGGAATTCAGGCGAACCGTAAACTCGGTTCCGACCACCTCGCCCAGCTTTTTCGTCTCGACAAAGTTTCCCAGAAGCCCTATCAGGAGGCGGCTCAACTTAGCGTGAACCCAGCTCGCCGGCGACATAACAATGACTTCTCCATCGACCCATTCCGCGCGCACGTCTTCGTCGCACCAGGCCAGGAACTCGTCCTCCGAAAGGAGCCGGCCCGGATGCGGCTTGAGCGACGCGAAGTCAAACGAACTCAATTCTTGCGGTATCGATGCCATTGGCCGTCTCCTTAGAATATTCTATCGCACCGGGTTCTATTCCGCCATGAACGCGGCGACGGTAACATAAAGATATGAAAACATCATCCGCGACAAACGGCGAAGTGCTCGCGGCCGCCGCCGAATCGCTCAAAAACTATCGGGACGGCGTCCGGTACATGTCGCCCGAAGAGCGGCAGCGATATCAAGGGCAGGTGCTGGCAGTGCTCTGCGAGACGGGTCAAATCATTGCCGCGGCGCCGACACCCGATGAACTGAGTAAAGCAGTGGCCGCAAGCCCATACGATGGCCGCCCCTGGCGCATGACGGATGGACCTGGTACGGATCCGCCCCTTACCGTCGAAGAATTTACCAAGCTCCACGGCGACTCGTAAAGAAGGCCAGCGATATCATCGGTCTTAAGTGCTCAAATGCCGCACTTCCTTGCGCCGCTGGCGGGCCACGCAAGCCTCACCGGCGATCTGTTTGCGCTCGATGTCGAGATTCCAGGCGCACACCTAACCCATGCAGTGGCAGCGATCATTTGCCCCGAGGTTGAAAGGTCCTTTATCTCCCGAGAACTCGCGGCCCAGCTCGGTTTGCCGGAGACGGGCGGCGAGGCGTCGGTTCGGATTAAGCAGTGGAGTACCTTAACAGGCCGACTCCACGAGTTCGACCCAATTCCTGTATCCTTTCGCCCTGCGCACGCACGGCTTGGCGGACTTTATTTGGGTCTGGGAATCGAAGCATTAGAAGAATTCTTCGAACTCCATCGATGGGATCCACAGGACGAGGATAACCCGTCGCCTCCGTTCATTTTTATTGAACCACACCCGTTGTACCGCGCTTGGTGCCATCAGGTTGCGTGAACAAAGCACAAATTTCCACCCGGGAGGCTGTTTGTCGGCCAATCGCTCCACCATCTTACGCGGCGTCGAGGTGCATAACCTGAAGCACGTCGACCTCGATTTGCCGCACAGGCGGCTGATCGTGTTTTGCGGCGTCAGCGGCAGTGGTAAGAGCAGCCTGGCGTTCGATACGCTCTATGCCGAGGGACAGCGGCGCTACATCGAGACCTTCTCGGCCTATACTCGGCAGTTTCTCGAACGGCTGGAAAAGCCCGCCGCCGATCGCATCGACGGCATTCCGCCCGCCATCGCGGTGGCCAGCAAATCGCAGATCCGCTCCAGCCGCTCAACCATCGGCACGGCCACCGAGATCAACGATTATCTGCGGCTGCTGTTCGCCAAAATCGGCCATGTTTACTGCCTCGACTGCGGCCACGAGGTGCGCCGCGATACGCCGCAAAGCGTCGCGGCCTCGCTGGGCGAGTTGGCCGCGGGCACGCGCTTCGTCGTGGCCTTTCCGTATGAAACACTCGCCGCCCGAGACCCCGAGCAGCTCGCCTCGACGTTGCGACAAGAGGGGTTTGTGCGGGCCATCGTGGCCGGGCGATTGTTGAACCTCGACGATCGAGAGCAGGCGTCGTGGCAACTTACTTCGGACGCGCCGGCCGAGCGGCAAGTGGTCGACGTGGTTGTTGACCGCCTGACGGCCGGCGGCGCTAGCGGCGAACGGCTCATCGGTTCGCTGGAAACCGCCTTTCAGAAAGGCGGCGGAACTTGCCACGTTATCGTGCAGCCACCGGAAGGAACGGTAATGGACGGCACGCTGCTTTCCCGCGGCAGCGAGCAAATTGTCGACGGCAGGCCGTGGCGGCGTCTGGCCTGGAGCACGCGGCTGGCCTGCGAGAACTGCGGCCGGGAGTACCCGACGCCCGAGCCCCGGCTGTTTAGCTTTAACAGTCCGCTGGGCGCCTGTCCGAATTGCGAGGGGTTCGGCAACATCGTCGATATCGACATGGAACTGGTCGTGCCCGACGAGCGAAAGTCGCTGCGTGAGGGCGCGATTGCCCCCTGGAACACGCCCGCCTACGCTCACGAGCTTCAAGAGCTGCTGGCCTTGGCGGCCGACTACGACCTGCCGGTCGACGTGCCCTATGGGGACCTCAACGAGCGCCAGCGGCAGATCATTTTTGCAGGCGTGCCGGAACGCAGCTTTGGCGGACTGCGGGGCTTTTTCGCCTGGCTGGAGCGGCGCAAGTACAAAATGCACATCCGTGTGTTTCTTAGCCGCTGGCGGAGTTACCGGCCCTGCCCGACGTGCGACGGCACGCGGCTGCGTCCCGAAGCGCTGGCGGCGCAGGTCGGCGGCA
>DASSFG010000451.1:0-3282 GCA_035694685.1 Pirellulales bacterium | reverse complement strand
GTTTCCACGGCCTTGTAAAAGTCCCACTTGGGGATCGGTTCGAGCTGCAAATTCATGCCGGCCGCCAGAATGACGTCGCGATATTCGTCCCACACCGGCGGATCGCGGTCGAGCGTGTAGGGATCGTCGGGCGTATACATCATGGTGTTGACGGCGTCGATCGGCACAGCCGAAAGCAGGGCCGTAAACACTTGAGTGCAGTTCACCACGCCCGGCATCAAGTTCAGGCACACCAGCTCGGCGTTGGGGCCGCGCTTGGTTGAAGCGGGATAGTTGCCGTCGGCGATCAGGATCTTGGCATGGTGCCCGGCGCGGCCGAGCACTTCGTTAATCTTAGGGTGCAGGAGTTGGTGCTTGAGCATTGGTGATTGGTGGCTAGTGGTTAGTGCTGGGGTTCGAGAGTGTCGTTTAACCGCAGGGCCAGCGGCCCGCGCGAGCGCAACCTCCGCGCGGGCCGCTGGCCCTGCGGTTAAACGAGGCTTCCGCTTGCGCGTCCCCTGACCCCTAACTCCTCTCCCCGATGAGTCGCCGGATCTTCTGAAGGCTGGCTTTGGCGGCCGCGTCGAGATTGGCTTCGCTGCCGCCGCCACGTAGCGGCGAGCACATCTCATAGCAGACGTAGCCTTCAAAGCCGCCTTCCTTGAGGCCGGCGAAGAAGGCTTCGAGGTCGATGAAGCCGTCGCCCAGCGGCACGGCCCGCACGGTGGGCGGCTCCAGCCGTCGATAATTGACCAGCGACGGCTCGTAGGCGTAGCGGTTGATCCGCACGTAGTCGGCCAGGGTAGTCTGCACCATGCGCGGCGCCAGCCGCCGGGCCGCCAGATAGAGATCTTCGCCCACCAGTGCGACCGACCAGGGGTCGAACATCGCCTTGAGGTTCGGATGGCCGACTTCGTCGAGCAGCATTTCGAAGGCGTCGACGGCGAGACCGACGTCGTGATGGTTTTGCAAGCCGAGCGTCACGCCGCGGTCGGCTGCCAGTGCCGACGCCTCCGACAGTGCCTTGACGCACTTGTCCCAATCGGCCTGATAGTGGGTGGCCTCAGGTGAGTAGCCGCTGAACACGCGCACGATCTTGGCCCCCAGCGACCGCGCCAGCGTGGCCAGTCGATCGATGTAGGCCAATTGCATCTCGACGTAAGGCACTTCGGGCGTCGTTCGGCCGGCAGTGAAGTCGGTGTAACCGGCGACGGTGGCAATTTCGACGCCTGCGGCCTGAGCCGCTGCTCGTAACTCGGCCAGGGCCGTCTCCCCGGCATCGAGCGGCGAGAGGTGGGGCCGCTTGCCGCTGACTTCGACCGCCGAGTAACCCAGAGCCGCGGCCTTGCGGATAAAGTCGGTCAACGACAACCGGTGTTGACCCCAATAGCCCGCATAGCTGACAGAGAAGAGTGTGGGAATCATGGCCGCAAGATAGCCTGACACGGTCCGACCGGCAAGCAAGTAGCGGTCGATTTCGGTCAAGCGGTATGGTATCTTTTAAAGTCGCGGTCGAGGGGCCGCGCCCGCCAAGGAAACGTACCGCCTCGAACAACATCCCGCCAGGAGCTCTGCCCATGTCCTCGCCGTCGAACCACAATCGGTCTGACAATAAGCTGATCGTCCCTTCCCGCCGTGATTTTCTCAAGCAGTCGGGCGCAGCGGTCGTCGGGGGAGCGGTGGCCGGCACGCTGAGTGTGGGGCGTAGCGCATACGCCGGCGGCGACGACGTGCTCAAGGTGGGCCTGATTGGCTGCGGCAATCGAGGCACCGGCGCGGCGAAGAATGCCCTCTTGGCCGACAAAAACGTCAAGCTCACGGCGTTGGGCGATACCTTTGCCGATCGCGTCGCCGACAGCCTCAATTCGCTCAAGAAGGAAGTGCCCGAGAACAAGATCGACGTGGCCGAAGACCATTGCTTCGTCGGCTTCGACGCTTATCAAAAAGTGCTCGCGAGCGGCGTCGACGTGGTGCTGCTTTGTACGCCGCCGCACTTCCGCCCCCTCCATTTCAAGGCCGCCGTCGAGGCCGGCAAGCACATCTTTGCCGAGAAGCCGGTGGCCGTCGATGCTCCCGGCGTGCGCAGCGTGCTGGCCACGGCCGAAGAAGCCCGCAAGAAAGGTCTGTCGGTCGTGTCGGGCCTGTGCTGGCGTTACCACCAGCCGAAGCGCGAGCTGATCGGCCGCATTCACGACGGCGCGATTGGCGACGTGGTGGCCATGCAGGTGAACTACAACACCGGAGGTTTGTGGGTCAAGAAACGCGAACCGAAGTGGAGCGACATGGAATGGCAGATTCGCAACTGGCTCTATTTCACCTGGCTTTCGGGCGACCACAACGTCGAGCAGCACATCCATAGCCTCGACAAAGCGGCCTGGGTAATGAAAGACGAGCCACCCGTCAAAGCCACCGGGCTGGGCGGACGCCAGGTGCGCACGCAATACGAATACGGCAACATCTTCGATCATCACGCGGTGGTCTATGAATACGCCAATGGCGTGAAGCTGTTTTCCTTCTGCCGGCAGCAAAACAACTGCAGCGACGATGTCAACGATTACATTCTGGGCACGAAGGGCAAGGTCGACGTGATGAACCACTCGATTACCGGAGAAAACTCCTGGCATTACCCGCGCCGTGGGCCAAACCCGAACATGTACCAGGTGGAGCACGACGAGTTGTTTGCCAGCATTCGTTCGGGCCAGCCGATCGACAACAGCCTTTACATGGCCCGCAGCACGATGCTGGCCATCATGGGCCGCATGGCGACTTACACCGGCCAAACCATCACTTGGGACCAGGCCCTGAACTCGCAAGAGGATCTGACCCCGCCGGCCTATGGTTGGACCTCGCTGCCCGTCGCCTCGGTAGCTATGCCCGGCGTGACGAAGTTCGTGTAGCCCACCGTGGAAAAATTTGATGCGCGCGCCACGACATCCCAGCTTTATCTCGCCCTGTTAGCCATTCCTCCGGACGCACTGCCCGACGAACTTGCGTCGATGATCGCCGCAGGCATGGAGCATACGCCGTACCGCGATGAAGCGATGGAGCTATGTCGCGGCCATTAAGAGCCTATCCTGTTTTTGGAAAGATGGACAAGGCCGAGGGCCGATGTAGCCGCGAAGCGCCGTGACTCCGTAGCCCTCGTTGTTCTACACATCTCGGGCGCCAGCCGCGGAGCGGCGACAGGGTTTAGCCGTGGGCGCAAGTCCACGGTACCAATGCCGCAGATTAGGCAAGCCCTGTAGCGGCGACATAGGTAGCGGTCCACGCAGCTCTGTCGCCGCTACGCGGCTGCGCGGATCA
>DASSFG010000450.1:0-2519 GCA_035694685.1 Pirellulales bacterium | reverse complement strand
CGTATACACGCCGGCGGCCGTGGCGGGGCGGTCGGAGACAACGAGCGACAAGTCGAGCTTGTCGGCATGACGCTTCACGCCGGCGTAAACGCCGGCCAGGCGGTAACCGCGGGGCAAAGCAATCGGGGTCACGATAGTGATTACACGGCGACGGGTTGGCGCTCGACCGCCTGCTTGACGCTGGCGTGAGAGCGCTGGGCTTTGAGACAAGTCTGGCGGAACGTCTCGGGCCGGGGAACGCCCGACAAGCGAAACGTTTCGACGGTCCCTTTTCGAAAGATCAACTCGCCGGCCGGATACCAGGCCTGGCCGGGCAAAACGACGACCTCGATGTTGTCGAAATTGTTGAGCGAAACGCTGGCGTCTTCTTCACCCGAGAGTCGCTCGATGATCACTCTTCGATTGGTAAGCCGATAGCGGCGCGCCCAGGGGTTCGAGACGTAAAGCCGCGGAATCGGCCCCAGCTTGGGCAGATAGATGAAGCAGGGCAAGAGCATCAAAAAATAGACCGGCAAGACGAGCGGAATCGACAGCAAGGCGATGATTCGCCCCACGGTGATCGGCACTCCCGCCAGCGGAAAGCCGCTCTGGTTGGAATACAGCCGGCCCCAGAATTGGCCGCCGCTCAAGGCCGACACCGAGGGCCAGACGTTCATAATGGTCGCTTCGCCCGCTTCGGGCGGCACCACACCCGCGATCGCTTGTTTCATCGCTTTGCCTGTTTGACTATACGTAGTTCCGCAATGCAAACAGTATCAGAGGCGGAGTCGGATATCCAGGGGCCTGTTCGCTGTCGCCTCGCCGATGTAGCCTATATTTATGGCAAGCGACGACTTCGACGACGAGGCAGCCGGCGCCACCGCGGCGGCCGAAACAAAGCAGAACAAGCCGGCTGCGGCCTCGGGCGAACGCCCCTGGCTCGACCGGACGTTGCTCAATCTGCGCGTCTGGTTGCCTGTCTTGCGCACGCCCGACATGAAGCTGCGGCAGGTCAAGTATCGTTCCAGCGACGCGCGCAGCGGCATGACGTGGAAGGTGGCCCTGCCCAAGCAGTGCTACGCGTGCGGCAAGACCGACGATCTGACTCTGCGGAAGTTTTCGCAGGAAGTCCGGGTCTTCGACGCCCCCACCACCATTATGGGAGGCACAATCGGCGGAGTGCTGATTCTGCTGCTGCTGGGAATCTTCTTCCTCTCGCTGCCCTTGCTGATGCTGTCGGTCGTAATTGCCGTGATGGGCTCTGCGCTGCAGTTCGTCAAGAGTTGGACGGAACGCGTGAGGATTAATCTGTTCACCTGCCCGGAACATCTGGAGGATCTTACTCCGCCGGAGGTGGTCAGCTACGACGAAGATTTGTACGTCTATTTGCCGCACGAGTCGCTGGCGGAGCCAGCCCGGGCGGAACTGATTGAGTCGCGGAAGAAGGGTCAGAAGCAGAAGCCGCCGCTGGCCAGCGACATCACCCGTGCCTCGCCGCAAGAGCCGCCGCCTTCGGAAACCAGCGACGCGCCTCCGCCTCGACCGATGGGCGCCCGCGCCGAATTGCCGCCGTTGAGGTTGGCGGGTGAAGAGGAACAGTGACGGAGTGGGAGTGAAAAGGGGAAAGTGGAAAGGGGAAAGGGGAGATGGCAAAGGGGGAAGTGAAGAGTGAAAAGTGATGTCTGCAGCCGACGAAGCGGAGGGCATCTCGATCGTCACGGGGGAGCAAGTTAGCTCGCCGCCACGCCGGACCGTCGTTGGTCGTCCGCCGGGCTTGGGCATTGTTCATCTGCTGCTTTGGACGGCCTGCTGCGCGACGGTTTTCGGCCTTGCCCGGATCCTGATGCAAGAGCGCGCTGGCGCCGGCGGGGCCATCGTTTTGGTGTTGGTGGCAATGGGCCACGGCGCCGCTTGGGCCGGACTGGCCATCACCCTCGCGCGAACTTTTCGCGGCAGGCCGTGGCCGATCGAGCCCGGCCAGTGGTTGCTGGCCTTGCTCGGAGTGTTGGCCGCCGTCGAGTGGCTTACCGGCTTCACGGCCCCGCGCCGGATACTGCGCGACCCGCAGGGAGTTATTTTGGCTATCACAGGCTGCGCCTTCGTGGTACCGCTCTTCAGCCGGCGTCTTTCTCTCGGTTGGAAGTGGCTGTTCGGCGCTTTCTCGCTGCTTTGCGCCGCACCGTTGTTGTTCGCCTTGGTGGCCTCGCAAATCGACATGCCTGAGACGCTCGGTCGTGCGGCTTCGCAGCTCACCCTGAAGCACATCCTTGCACTTACCGCGCTGGTCGCCGGCGTGTTGGCGGCATGCGAGCGCGATCGCAGGCAGCGCACCTGGCTGCACTGGGCCGGCATCGTTACCGCCGCCTGGCTGGCCTTGTTGGCGCAGGTCGTGGCGTGGTTCTCGTAGTTTCGTCATGCGGCAACGGCTGACGGACTGACTCAGGCCTGCGCGAAATTCGCATCTTTAGATGCCCATAGCTACGTTCGCCAGTGCTGATTTTGTTCCGATTTTTGCGTAGCCCAGGCATTTATGCCTGGGT
>DASSFG010000449.1:0-4945 GCA_035694685.1 Pirellulales bacterium | reverse complement strand
GGCGCCGCTGCTGTTTAAGTCACTTTTGGAGTATCCGCTGGCCATGTCGGCGGCCTGCCTGTTTTCACCGCTCGTTTTCTGGCGGTGGCCGAAAGGTCGCGGCTGGCTCGACCTGCCGATCGCCGTGGTCGTGGCTCTGCTGTGTGCCGTGGCACTGTTTCGATCGCACGGCCAGAATCGAGACTTCGCCATGCTCGTGTCCATGGCACTTTGCTTCGTTACGCTAGGCCGCCCGGTTTGCTTTGCTATCAGCGCTGCGGCACTGTTGCTGATGATCGGCCAATATTACGACGTCGTGGAACAGGTGCAGCTTCGTGAGCGAGACTTCTACGGCGTTTTGCGCGTCAAACAGGATCCGCAGTTTCGTTACCTGTTGCACGGCCGCATCCTGCACGGCACGCAACGGCGCGACAGCGAGCCGGAGGCGCGAAACGTGCCTCTCCTCGATCACCGCCAGCCCTGGCGCAGCGCGCCCGGAGTGCGACACGTGCCTCTCCTCTATTACTATCCCACCGGCCCGATCGGCCAGGTCTTTCGCGCGCCGCTGCCCGCCTTACAAAGCGATTCGCCGGTGGCCGTGATCGGACTTGGTGTCGGCTCGCTGGCCTACTACGGCCGGCCGCAACAGGAATTCACGTTCTACGAAATTGATCCCGCCGTCGAGAAAATTGCGAGCAACGAAGAGTACTTTACCTTCCTGCGCGACAGCCGAGCGAAGGTGCGCGTCGTGTTGGGCGATGCTCGCTTGTCGTTGCAACAGGCGCCCGCCGCGCACTACGCTCTGATCGTCGTCGACGCCTTTAGCGGCGACGCCATCCCGGTACACTTACTTACGCACGAGGCGATGCAACTTTACGTTGCCAAACTGGCGCCGGGCGGAGTGCTGGCCTTTCACATATCGAACAATTTCCTCGATCTAGCGCCGGTGCTGGGCAATTTGGCCAGCGCGTCGCAGCTTGTGGGGCTCGATCAGAACGAGACCGTCGTCTCCGACGAAGATCAAGCGGATGGCAAGTCAGCCTCGCACTGGGCGATCCTGGCACGCCGGGAAGCCGACTTCGGCCCCTTGGCCAACGACGAGCGCTGGCGACCGCTGGCCGTGGCTCCCGAAATTCCCCTCTGGACCGACCATTACACGAGCCTCTGGGGCGTGGCCCGCTGGAACGAGTAGACCACGACAACCGCAAATACGTTAACCGAGCGCGCCAAAGCGCCACTCGGTTAACGTCATCGCGAGCGGCAGGTGGGCCCAACTGGCTAAATTAGCCAGTTGCCGCGTCGTTTCTTTACTAAATTGCCAAAGAGCTCCGCCACCCCGCGACTGACTCGTGAGAAGCAATTATCCTTGTCAAAAACGAATTACCGTTGTCAAAAACAAAAGTTGGGTCATTGAATTTGCCGTTCTAAACTCTTTCTTTCCAACCGAATGCGCTCACGGTCCTCCGGCCTTGCAAATCGTGCCCGCAACCATAAATCTGGGGGGCCGCAGCCAATTCCCGCGACCTTTCATCTCTCATCCCTCGCCCCCGATCTTCCATCTCTCATCCTTCATCCGTCATCCCTCATCCTTCATTTTGATCGCGAACTGGCTTGGCGTGCATTCATTCTCACCAGCGCCGAGGCCGGGCGAGCTGAGCTGCCGGCGAGCCCGCCTATCAGCTCAAAAAAGGTGCACCAGCGACGACATGCGTACATTACTGGCACCCGTCCACAACGTCCCCTGCAGAGAGGTCACGGGCGGTCAAAAAACGGCGGATTTGGCCAACGGTGCAAATTTGCACCGTTCGTCTGTCCGCGCTGCCAGCTTTGCCGTCACTGCCCATTTTTTAGGCAAGCTCGGAATCCTTTGGAGTGCGGTGATTTATCGCCGCTTTTGTCGGTCGCGGAGCGACCTTTCTTTTGTCGTGTCGGTTCTTAGTCGCCGGCCGACGCACCAAAAGAAAGCGGCTCCGCCGCAAGCCAAAGCGGCGATAAATCGCCGCACTCCAAAGGCTCGCTCGCACCTTCACCTCCGCGTCAAGCGGATCGAAGGTCTTCCCCGTCTACCGTCTACCTACCCTTGTTCTATCACGCAACTGGCTTGGAAGGCTTCCATGCGCGCCGTACACCACGACTCGCGGCTCGGCTGCCCTAACCCCTAATCCCTAATCCCTTACCCCTGATCCCTTCCTTTAGACGCGGCTCACTGCGCCAAAGTTCCGCCGTCGCCGCTCGGCGAATCGCGGATTGCCACAGAGCCACTGAGCGCACGGCTGCGATGCCGCTTTATGCGCCAGGTGCGGTGAGCAGCCCAAGCGGCCCGGAATCAAGCAGCACCAGCCGAGACCGCTCGCGTCTCTCAGGACCGTGTCTCCTAGAACATTGTCGAACAGCTTCCGATAGGACGCACGGTGTTCGTCGAGCGCGTGTACCACCGCTGCATTCTCGGCGGCGGCTTCGTCTGAAAGTTGATGATGGCAGGACCGCCAGTACGAAGCGCTCCGACGTCCGATTTGCCTTTTGCCTTTTGAATTTTGCGATTTGACTTGCCCTGCTTCCTTGCCGCTGGGCGGCGCTGCGCTTTGGGCCACGGATGAGCACGGATGAAACATTGATAAATCTCTGTTCGGTCCGTGTTTCACCTGCGGCTGCTCTCTGACCGACGTATAGCGTCGCCGTCTGCGCGGTTTACCTCGGGCAAAAGCACTTCGTCAAGTTGCTCGATCATTTCGGTGATTTTGCTCGTCGCCAACGCCGCTGTCTAAAACAGATGGGCATGCAGGAACACTAATCCGCGCTAATCTTCGCTAATCGAAGCAGGTCCGCATTCCGATTAGTGTGAATCAGCGTTGATTAGTGTTCCGATGGTCTGTCCAAAAGACACACGCAAAAAATGGTTGCACCTCGCTCCCCACTGGTGTAGGATCATCGGCCGAAGGCTGCTTGGCAGCCATGTTTCCCGTCTACCGTCTACGTTTGCTTGCCATGAAATGGGGTTTTCGCAAGCCGTCGCTGCGCAAGCGGATCGCCGCGCGAACGAGTGTATGACCATCCCATACGCTACTCCTGAGTCCCCGGCATGCTTGCCTCCGTGCCGCACGTTCTTCCTCAGCGAACGATCCTTGTCGCCCCTTTTACAAACTGCTAGCATACTCCGCTAAGGGTGCTAGACCGCAGCGGACCTTTTCTGGACCACTTGACATGGCGGCAGGTGCATTCAACGCGGCTGTGGGAGACGCCTGATGCCGCGCATCTTCGACAATATCGAGCAGGACCTGCTCCCCGTCTTGCGTCAGACGATAGAGGTGGCGGACCGCGCCGACTTTTGTGTCGGCTACTTCAATATGCGGGGCTGGAAGCAGTTGGACCACTTTGTCGAGCGCTGGTCAGGCGGCGCGGGGAACTGCTGCCGATTGCTGGTGGGTATGCAGCGGCTTCCCGCCGACGAACTGCGCGCCGCTCTGAGCATGGCTCATGATGCCGCCGAGATCGACAACCAGACTGCCCTGCGCCTCAAGAAAAAACTGGCCGAGGAGTTTCGCGAGCAGTTGACGCTCGGAACTCCGACCAACGAAGACGAAACCTGCCTGCGCCGGCTGGCCGCGCAAATCAAGTCGAAGAAGGTCGTCGTCAAACTGTTTTTGCGCCACCCGCTTCACGCCAAGCTGTATCTGCTGTTCCGGCCCGATCCGATCAATCCGATCGTAGGTTACCTAGGGAGCAGCAACCTGACCTTGGCGGGGCTTTCGGGCCAGGGCGAACTGAACGTCGATGTGCTCGACCACGACGCCTGCCAGAAACTCGCGCGGTGGTTCGAAGACCGCTGGCTCGACCGCTGGTGCATCGACATCTCCGACGAGTTGGTCGAGATCATCGAGGAAAGCTGGGCGAGGGAGGCCCTGATCCCGCCTTACCATATCTACGTCAAGATGGCGTATCACTTGTCGCAAGAGGCAAGGGCGGGACTCACCGAGTTCAGCATCCCATCCGAGTTCCGCCGCAAGCTGTTCGAGTTCCAAAGCGCCGCCGTGCGAATTGCCGCGCGGCACCTCAACAAACGCGGCGGCGTCCTGATCGGGGATGTCGTCGGCCTTGGCAAGACGCTCATGGCAACCACGCTGGCCCGCATCTTTGAGGACGATTTCGGCTTGGAAACGCTGATCCTCTGCCCCAAGAACCTGGTGGCAATGTGGGAACACCACCGCGAGCGTTACCGCTTGCGCGGCCGCGTCCTGTCCATGAGCCGCGCTACCAAGGAACTGCCGAAACTCCGTCGCTACCGACTCGTGCTCATCGACGAAAGCCACAACCTTCGCAACCGTGAAGGCAAACGATATCGCGCCATCCACGAGTACGTCCGCGAAAACGACAGCAAGTGCATCCTGCTTTCCGCGACGCCTTACAACAAAACGTACCTTGATTTGGCCAGCCAGCTCCGGCTGTTCGTCGCTGAAGACCACGACCTGGGCATCCGGCCTGAACGCTATCTGCGCGAACTCGGCGAAACGGAGTTCATCCGGCGGCACCAGTGTCCGGTGCGGTCGCTCGCCGCCTTCGAAAAGAGCGACAATTCGGACGACTGGCGCGAACTTATGCGGCTGTATCTGGTCCGGCGCACGCGGACCTTCATCAAGGACAATTACGCGGAACCCGATCCCAGCGACGGTCGCAAGTTCCTGACCTTCGAGGACGGCACCCGAGCTTATTTCCCGGACCGCGTGCCGAAGACGGTCAAGTTCAAGATCGGCGAGCCGGACCAGGACCAGTACGCGCGCCTGTATTCCGACGACGTGGTCGACACCGTCAACCGCCTGAACCTACCCCGCTACGGCCTCGGCAACTACCTTGCTCCGTCGCCGCACGAGCCGCCGACACAGGCCGAGAACAAGGTCATCCAGGATCTTTCGCGTGCGGGCAAGCGGCTCAAGGGGTTCTGCCGCACGAATCTTTTCAAGCGTCTGGAAAG
>DASSFG010000448.1:0-5234 GCA_035694685.1 Pirellulales bacterium | reverse complement strand
TCGTCATCCCAAGCGAAACCGGTGCAGGCAAACGAGTGCTCGACGATCTGCTCGAGCAGCTCGCCGCGCACGAGTGGCCCGAGCACGACGTTCACGGCGTGCACCTGGCCATCGAAGAAGCATTGGTCAACGCGATTCGCCACGGCAACCGCTCCGACCCCGAGAAGCGCGTCTTCGTCACCTGCAAATTGTCGCCTACGCACTTCTGGATCGAAATCCGAGACGAAGGCGCCGGCTTCAAGCCGGAAGACGTGCCCGACCCCACCGATCCCGAGCACATCGAGATTCCCTCCGGCCGCGGCATCATGCTGATGCGGGCCTTTATGTCGCGCGTGGAATACAACGACCTGGGCAACTGCGTCGTGATGGAAAAACGCCGCTTGTCGGCCTAGTTCCTCCTCCGTTCTCATCGACGAGCCGCTTCCAACCGCTGGCGCAACCGCCGTTCGACTTCGACGGCATCGGCTTGCGGAAACTGTTGGCGAATGCCCTCGCATGCAACCGCACACGACAAGGCGTGAAGATCGAGCGCAATCTGCAATCGTTGCTCGCCCGTCATAGAGCGATACCGCTCGATTTGCCGCCGTAATGCTTCTTCGGGAGTCGTCGTCATCTTTTTGGGCCAAGTCGCGTTCAATCCACAATATAACATCTTGGTGAGTCGCCAGCCGCTGAAAACTGCCTGCCGCACTCCCACTCAGCCCTTCGGCCGCTTAAATTGAAGATATCCTTCTGCACCAATTCGGCCGCTCAGCCCAGCGCGATGAACTACGACCGCGAGCTTCTCTTCGGCATCCTCGCCACGCAGGTGGGCTTTGTCTCGCGCGACGATCTGCTGGCCGCACTGCGGGCCTGGCCGGCCGAGCGCGAAAAATGCCTGGGCGACCTGTTGGCTGAGCGCGGCTCGCTCGATGGTGAAGCCCGGCAACTCGTCGATCGGCTTGTCGAGCAGCGGACAAAGCTGCACGGCGACGCCGGCCAAGCACTTGCCACTTTGGATGGCGCGGCTTCATTGCGGGCGGAAATGGAGCTGCTTGTCGCCCGACTGCGAGGCTTCACGGTTGCCGGCCATGAGGCCACGTTACCGGTGCAGCCGCCGGCGGCAGATGAGGCAAGGGCTGAATTGCCGACCGCCGGGACTATCTCGCCGGAGCTGCGATTCAAACTGTTGCGGCCGCACGCCCGCGGTGGTTTGGGCGAGGTGTACGTCGCCCACGATGCCGAGCTGAAGCGCGAGGTGGCGCTCAAACGCATCCGCGACGCGCGGCTCGATACGCCGGAAAACCGGGCCCGCTTCATTTTGGAGGCCGAAGTCACCGGCGGCCTGGAACATCCCGGCATCGTGCCCGTCTATAGCCTGGGCACGTCGGACGACGGACGTCCGTTTTATGCCATGCGGTTCATCAAGGGCGAAAGTCTCAAAGCGGCGATCGAGCGGCATCATCGGGCCAACGACGCCGGCCGCGACGAAAGCAAGCGTCTGTTGGAACTGCGCAAGTTACTGGCGCGATTCATCGACGTCTGCAACGCCATTCAATACGCGCATAGCCGCGGGGTGCTGCACCGCGATCTGAAGCCCGACAACATTATGCTGGGCGACTTTGGTGAGACGCTGGTCGTCGATTGGGGGTTGGCCAAGCCGATTGGCGTAGCAGAGCAACCGGTGGTGCTTGGTCCCCTCGGCGCCGACGAGCCGGCTACGCAACCTGACGATGGCGAGCCGAGCAACGGCAAGCTGGGCTGGTCGACCGGCACGGCGCCGACGCAAATGGGGGCCGCGATCGGCACGCCGGCGTACATGAGTCCCGAACAGGCCTCGGGCTCACTCGATCGAATTGGTGTGGCCAGCGACGTTTATAGCCTGGGCGCCACGCTCTATTGCCTGCTCACGGGGCGCCCCCCGTTCGACGACGACAGCCTGGCAAAGCTGCTCGAGCACGTGCGCCGAGGAGAACTGCGACCGCCGCGCAGCGTGCGGGCAAACGTGCCCGCCGCGCTGGATGCCATTTGCCGGAAGGCCCTGTCTCTGGATCCGGCCCAGCGTTACGACTCGCCGCGGGCGTTGGCCGAAGAGTTGGAGCGCTGGTTGGCGGACGAACCGGTAACGGCCCACCGCGCCGAATGGCACGAACGCCTGGCCCGCTGGGCACGACGGCACCGCAAGGGGGTGGAGGCGGCGGGCGTGGCCTTGGTGCTGATTGCCTTTGTCTCCGTCGCGGCGGCAGTGCTCGTCCACTCGGCCAAGCTGCAGGCCGAGCATGAACGAGACGCCACGCGGGTGGCGCTCGAGGCGGAAACGGCCGCCAAACAGGAGGCTCACACCGCCTTGGCCGCCGAGCGAGAAGCGCGGCTGGAGGCCCGCCGCGCCTTGGACAACTACGTCAGCATGATCACCGAAGAAGAAACTCTCGAGGGCGACCACGTGCAGCCGTTGCGCAAACGCCTACTCGGCGATGCACTTGCTTATTACAAAAACCTGCTCGACGAGAACGGTGACGACGGGACCGTCGAGCATGACCTGGCCAGCGCCATTCTGCGAGTCGGCCGGATTCACCATGCCAGTGGATCACCACAGGAGGCAATTGAGGCCTTCGAGCAGGCGCTGGCCGCTTTTCTTGAGTTGGCCGCCAAGCATCCGCAGGAGCAACAGTATCGTCGCGATTTGGCTCTTTGTCATCGCAGCCTGGCCGAACTGAAAACTCAGTCGGGCGGTCTGGCGAACGCCGCCAACGATTGGCGTCAAGCCTTGGCCATCTGGCAGCAGCTTGCCGACGAAACGGGCGCAGCGGCAGATCGACAAGAGCTTGCCGAAACCTGGTACGACTTCGGCCAGGCGCAGGCCGCGGTCGCAGAGTGGGACGCTGCCAGCGATTCCTACCGGCAATCGATTACCCTTTTGAAGCAACTAGTCAGCGTGGGCAGTGACACGAACCTGGCAAAGACGCTTTCTCAAGCTCAAGCGGCCCTTCGTCGAGCGCAGGAAAATCGGGAAGGGCGGCAATGCTCTCCCTAACTTCGGATAGGCAAGGTATGCCAGCGCGGGCCCACCGAGAAATGCGTTAGGCGTCAGGCATCAGGCGCCTGATTCGCTGACGGGCGAACTCGAAACTCTTTGCAGTGCGGCGATTTATCGCCGCTTTGGTTTGCGGCGGAGCCGCCTTCTTTTGCCTCCTCGGTCACCGGCCTAGGAAAAGCAAAACGGCCAAAAGAAAGGTCGCTCCGCGACCGGCGAAAGCGGCGATGAATCGCCGCACTCCAAGGAACTTCGCGCGCCGGTGCGCAATTCCGGGGAAATTCCCGCAAACCTGGTCGAAACGGCAAAAGGCCGCGCAGCACTTCTGCTGCGCAGCCTGCGAGGTTGGCTTCGATGGCGAATCGTTCGCCGGCTCAAATGATGCCGCCGTGCGTACGGAATGGCGTCAGGTGACTGGGCATGTCGAGAAACCAGATTCGTTCCCAATCGTCCAACAGGTGACGCAAGTCTTCTGACGACCAGATCAATTGCTGCGCGCGGCGAACCGGATCGGCCGAATAGGCCGGCACGATACAACCGACGCTCGAGCCAATCGAAAGGCCCAGCAAGACTGCCAAAAGCAGGTTGCGCATGACTAAAACTCCTCGCAGTGACGAACGCCGACGCACCGGGAACTCCGGCGCGCAGCCTCATCGGGCATCCTTGCCGCTTGTGGCCTGCTGCCAGTCGCGACAGTCCATTGAAACGTGATCCGATAGGACGAAACCCTCTGGCGGGCTTCGCATTGGGGCGGGAAACGATTTGCGTATGCCGCTGCTCGAACGCGGGTCGAACAAGCGTCGGCGATGACGTGGGAGGTGTGGTGTGTCTTAACGAGCGGCGTCGGAATTGCCGCCGTAAACGGGTTGTACGGTAAGTTCTTCGGAAGTTTGTTCGTGGGCATTGGGTGCCGGGGGCTCTGGCTCACCGGCGGCGGCACGTTCTCTGGCGGCTGCGGCCTCGGCGGCCTGTCGCTCCAGCTCGCGAACGCGCTCTTCCATTTCTTTGCCCGGCTTGAAGGTAACTACATACTTTTCAGGGACATAGACCTTGTCGCCGGTGCGAGGATTGCGGGCCTTGCGGGCCGCTCGCTTCTTGACCTCAAAGACGCCGAAGTTCCTCAATTCGATTCGCTTCTCTTCCACCAGCGTCTCTACGATGGCGTCGAACGTCTTCTGCACGATCTCTTTGGTCTTCAGTTGCGTCAGCCCGATTTCTTCCGAGATGGTCTTGACGATTTCTTTCTTGGTCACGAGTCGGCTCTCCGTGTGATCGAGGGGGCCTTTTGCGGCCGCCTCAAGCGTCATTCAACGCTCCAAGTGTAGATGCCACAACAACTAGTGTCAAGCTCGCCACTTCAGCGGCGATTTTGTTTGCCATCCTCCAATCGCTCAACGGGGCTAACACCGAAAGGCATCGCATTAACGACGCAACGGCATTTTAAAAGCAAGTTGTCAAAGAGCTTAGGGCACTCAGACCGTGGTTTTGGCCATTTCACTGCTGAAATCGCTCAAAAACGGCCCGGTCGGGCCACCAAGCAACCGTCAGGCTCCACTAATTAGGGGAGCTGCCGATGCAAGGCGAGCCTCCGTCAGGACCGACGTTCGGTCTGACAGGCACCATAATCGGCCGCAAATCCGGCAAACTCCACTCAAACCAGAAAATTCGTCTTCGGCGACGCTGACGGCAGAAAGAGAAGAGCGGTTAAACCCGAAACACCTTTACTTGGCGCAAGACTTCCTCGACGGGGTAAAGTCGGCCCTTTCCGCTGCCGGGACAAACTTCACAGGTTTGCTGCCAAGCCTCTTCGCTGCGGACGTTCGAGTGCCAAAAGGGCCAAGTGCGGCATTGACGAGGGCGTAAGCCATAGACCGTGCAGCGGCGCGATTCGCCATCGAAGAACACGCAATCGCCGTTTGCATATTCCACCAGGCTCCGCCGCACGCCCACTCGCTTGACGAATTTCTGCTCGAACTCATCGACAGGCAAACCGAGGTGGTCGGCGAGTGCATCAATTTCTTCCTGGTTTACCCAAACGAACCCGGGCGCCCCCGTGCAGCAGTTGCCGCACTGCGTGCACTCAAAACGCAGGCCGTCTTTAAACCACGGCGTTTTTTCCATCATTTGTTCCTGTTCACTTCCTGGGCACGAATCATTCTATCGTCAGCGCCAGGAAAATGTAAAACGGCAACGAATGCAATGTGCAGGGTGGGACTGGCCT
>DASSFG010000447.1:0-13697 GCA_035694685.1 Pirellulales bacterium | reverse complement strand
CCTGCATTATCTTGCTGTGGCTCGTGTTCACGCTGACTGGGGCAGTTGTGTCGCGATCGATACTGCGGGCTGCCAAGAAACAGAGGCAAATTGAGACTGCCTAATTCCTTTGCATCACACCATGCACCGCTCACCCGGTTTTTCCTTGACGGTTTGGCAGCAACGCGGCTATTAGGACACTACCCGACCGCGAAAACAGTTGCTCAACGGCCTTCCAAGTCGTTAACCTGTCAGTATGACGCGCCGAGATTGCCAGAGGCTTTGTGCCTCGTTGCTGGGTTGCCGGCGAATCCGCGCATGCTGCCTGGTTATACTCGCCGCTTGGCTGGTTTTCGCTTCGCAAACATTCACGGCGCGTGCCGACGAACATTGGGCGTTCAAGATAATCGCCCCGCTGCCGGCTCCGGCGGCAGTCGGTGGTGATAACGGCGAGAATCCGATTGATGGGTTCATTGTCGCCAAACTGGCCGAACGTGGCCTGCGCCTGTCCGCGGCTGCCGAACCGGCGGCCCTCGCGCGCCGCGCTTATTTCGATCTCATCGGCTTGCCGCCATCGCCGGAAGAGGTCGCGGCACTGGAAGTTAATTCTTCCGAGGCCGCGTGGCTGAAAACCATCGATCGTCTGCTGGCCTCGCCGCATTTTGGCGAGCGATGGGGGCGGCACTGGCTCGACCAGGCCGGCTACGTCGACGTGCTGGGAGGCGACAATGATGCCGCCACCGTTAAGCTCGGCGAAAATAAATGGCTCTATCGCGATTACGTGATCTCCTCGCTGAACGCCGACAAGCCCTTCGACCAGTTCCTCACCGAGCAACTGGCGGGTGACGAGCTCGTCGACTGGCGAACGGCCGAGAGTTTCAGTCCACAGATGCGCGAGCTGCTGATCGCTACGGGTTTCTTGCGCGTCAGCGCCGACGACACCAATGAAAACGAGCTGAACACGCTCGGCATTCGTTACGACGTGCTGCACCGCACGACAGAGATTGTGGCCACGAATTTACTCGCGATGACCATCGGCTGCGCCAAATGCCACGACCACAAGTTCGAGCCGATCAGCCAACGCGATTACTATCGCTTCGAGGCCCTGCTGCAACCCGCGTTGAATCCGCATCAGTGGCTGCAGCCACAGCAGCGCCAGTTGCCCGACCTGCCGCCAACCGCTTTGGCGGAGGCGGAGCGCACCAACGCCGAAATTGACAAGCAAACCGCCGCCATTCAAGGCGAGATTGACGCCTGCAAGCGAACGTGCGAAGCACGCCTGCGCGAGACGAAGCTCGCCTCCTTGCCCGAGCCGATTCGCGCTGATACAAAATCTGCCCTCGAGGCCCCCGCCGACCAGCGCTCCGAGGTGCAGCGCTATCTGGCCGAGAAGTTTTCGCAATTGCTTCAGGTAAGTGCTGATGAAGCAGTGGCCGGCTTGAACGAAGAGGAGAAAAAGAGCATCGCTGGCTGGCAGCGTCAAATCGACGAGCACAAGACTCGCAAGCGATCATGGCAGCACTGGCAAGTTGTCTATGATTCCTCGCCCGCTACTCCCACGCACCTGCTGCGACGAGGCAATTGGCTGTCGCCGGGCGACGAGGTGATCCCCGGCTTTCCAATGGTGCTTTTTCCAGAAGGCACGGGCGACGCGCGGCCCGAGGGCGCGGTCGGAGCGACGAGTGGCCGGCGGTTGGCCCTGGCACGTTGGCTCACGCAGCCCGGCACGCCCGCGGCGTCGCTGCTAGCGCGCGTTTACGTGAACCGCGTGTGGCAGCATCTCTTCGGGCGAGGCATCGTCGAGACGTCGGACAACTTCGGCCTGACGGGCAGCCCGCCCACGCACCCTGAGCTGCTCGACTGGCTGGCGGCGCAGTTCATGGCCGACGGTTGGCGGCTGAAGCCGCTCTTGCGGCGGATCATGTCGTCTGAAGTCTATCGGCAAACGTCGGCCGAGAAGCAGCCGGAGGCCCAGCGCGTCGATCCCGATAACAAGCTGCTGTGGCGGCAGCGGCTGCGACGGCTGGAATCGGAAGCGGTCCGCGATGCCATGCTGGCGGTCAGCGGGCGGCTCGATCGCGGCCTGGGCGGGCCTCCCGTGCCCGTCGAATCGCGGCCCGATGGGTCGTTTGTCGTCAAGCAAGATCTGCCCCGCTCAGCCGACCGTTTTCGACGGACGATTTATCTCTTGATGCGACGCAACTATCATCCGACGCTGCTGGCGGTGTTCGATCAGCCTGTGTTGACGACGAACTGCACGCGGCGCGATGCCTCGGCGGTCGTCTTGCAGTCGCTGACAATGCTCAACGACGATTTTGTGCTCGACGAATCAGCCGCGCTGGCGGCGAACGTGGAGGCACGGTCGGGACCGGGCCTTGCGGAACGAGTCGATTTGGCGTTTCGGCTTGTCCTCAACCGCCGCGCCAGCCAAGATGAATTGGCCTCGTGCGTCGACGCGCTCGAGCGCGACGTGACCGTTGCTCAACGCTTACAGACTGAGCTGCCCGCCGATCAGGTTGCGCGGCAAGCTCTGGCGCGTTTTTGCCAGACGTTGTTCAATACCAGCGAGTTCCTTTACTTGCGTTGAAGCGAACCATGACCCACGCGACCGCCGCCCCACCACCGCTTAGCCGCCGTCAAATGCTGGCCGCATCGGGACTGGGAATGGGGCTGCTGGCCGCCGACTGTCTGTTGGCCGGGGAGGGGCTCGCCGAGGGCGCCGCGCCGACGCACTTTGCGTCGCGTGTCCGCTCGGTGATTATGCTCGTGCAAAACGGCGGACCAAGCCAGGTCGACCTGTTCGATCCAAAGCCGGAGTTGACCCGCCAGGCGGGCAAGACGATGGCGGTCGAAACCTTTCAAAAGGGCAATTCCGACAAGCTGATGGCCTCGCCGCTCGAGTTTCGGCGCTATGGCCAGTGCGGCATGGAAATGTCGACGCTGCTGCCGCACTTGGGCGCCCTCGCCGACGATCTGTGTCTCGTGCGGTCGATGTACTCCGAGCACAACAATCACACCGAAGGGCTGGTGCTGCTTAATACAGGCAAAATCTTTCCCGGCCAACCGGCGCTCGGTTCGTGGCTGAGTTATGCCTTGGGCACGGACAATGAAAACCTGCCCGCCTACATCGTGCTGCGCGATCCGGAAGGCTACAACACCAGCGGCACGCTACTGTGGCAAAACGGCTGGCTGCCGGCTCGTCACCGTGGCACCGAGGTATCGACGCAGGGCGCTCCGGTGCTCAATCTGACGGCGCGGCAACCGCTGGCGGCGGAGCTGCGCCGCGGTCAACTGGATCTGTTGGCCCGCCTCAACGAGCGGCACCGGCTCGATTATCCCCACGAGTCGGAATTGGAAGCGCGCATCCGCAACTACGAGCTGGCCGCACGCATGCAGCTTGCCGCGGGCGACCTGCTCGACCTGTCGAAAGAGACCACCGAGACGCAACGATTGTATGGGCTCGACCAACCGGAGGCAGCCGGCTATGGCATGCGCTGCCTGATGGCGCGGCGGCTGGTCGAGAGCGGCGTGCGCTTCGTGCAGGTTTTCCCGCCGGTCAAGCCGCAGTTTCAGCCGTGGGACGCTCACAGCAACGTGAAGACCGAGAACGAGGCCATCTGCGCCAAATGTGACCAGCCGTCGGCCGCTCTGATTTACGATCTGAAGCGCCGTGGCCTGCTGGAAAACACGCTCGTCGTCTGGTCGGGCGAGTTTGGCAGGCTGCCGGTTTCGCAGAACGGCTCGGGCCGCGATCATAACCGCAACGCCTTTTCGCTCCTCTTGGCGGGCGGCGGCGTGAAAAGCGGCTGCACCTACGGGACGACCGACGAAGTGGGCTACCGCGCCGCCGACGACCGCGTGAGCGTACATGACCTGCACGCCACGGTTTTGCACTTGCTCGGCCTCGACCATCGCCGCTTGACCTTCCACCATCATGGCAGCGACGAGAGTCTGACCGACGCACGGGTGACCAAGGCGCGAGTGGTTGACGGACTTTTGGCTTAACGGCTGTGGGAATACATGGCAAAGCACACCGAGAAAGTAGCGATCGTCACGGGCAGCACGCAGGGGCTGGGCGAGGCGATTGCCCGACGGCTTGTCAACGAAGGCATGATCGGCGGCCTGGTAATCTGCGGGCGCAACGCCGCCGCGGGCGAACGATTGGCCCACGAGCTGACCGGGCAGGGCTGCCGCACCGAATTCGTGCCAGCCGACCTGGCGAAGATCGAAGACTGTAACCGAATTTCGGAGACCGCCCGCGGCGTCTTCGAGCGCATCGACTACCTGGTTAACAGCGCGGCAACTTCGGAGCGCGGCAGCATTCTCGATACGACGCCGGAGCGGTTCGACCGCATCATGGCGATCAACGTCCGCGCGCCGTTTTTTCTGATGCAGGCCGCGACTCGCACGATGATTGAACGGGGCACGGCCGGATCGGTCCTCAACATCTTGAGCATGTCAAGTCACGGGGGCCAATCGTTCCTGACGCCCTACTCCGCTTCGAAAGGCGCCCTGGCGACGTTGACTCGCAACGTGGCCCACGCGATGCGCCCGCATCGCATCCGCGTCAACGGGCTCAACCTGGGGTGGATGGACACGCCCGGCGAAGACGCCATTCAGAAGAAGTTCCACGCGGCCAGCGACGACTGGCTTAACAAGGCCGAGCACACCCAGCCTTTCGGCCGCCTGGTCAAACCGGCGGAAGTGGCCGAATTTGCCGCCTTTCTGCTCTCCGACCGCAGCGGCCTAATGACCGGCTCGCTGATCGACTATGATCAGAACATCGTCGGCACGTCGTAGGGATAGTTAGCGTGGTTGCGCAGTCCGTGTAGTGGAATGCGCAAAACGAGCACCACGCGCGCGAACGCGCTGATGCTGGTTTGGTTCCGCCACGTCCGGGGCTTGCCCCCGGCGGGCGCTGACTGACAGGCTAGATGTCCGTCGTCATACGCGCCCCCGATTCCGCGTTGCATCCGCCGCCTCCGGCGGCGGATGCAACGCGGAATCGCACGGAAATTGTTGCGGCTAGGCGCGTTCTAGCCTGTCAGTCAGCGCTCTACCGGGACGAGCCCGGTAGTGGCGGGAGGAACAAATCTGGCATCAACTCGGACGCGTTTTCCCGCGTTAGGTGCCTTCTTTGCGCACGCCAGTCTCACCCAACCACCGCCCCCTCAAAGCGTCCATCGCAGCTCAACCACGCGGGATCAATCCTACGTCGAGCAGCAGCACGAAGACCATCAAGCTGGCTAACAAGAAGAATCCTGCGAACTGGAAACAAGCCACGACGCGTTCGCTCACCGGTTTGCCGCGCACTCCTTCGGCCGCCAGAAACACCATGTGCCCGCCGTCCAGTACCGGGATCGGCAAAAAGTTCAGCACGGCCAGGTTGGCGCTGAGCATGGCCAGGAAGAGGATGAACTTCGACAGGCCGGCAGTGGCCTCGATCCCTGCCTGGTGGGCAATCGTGACGGGGCCACCGAGACCACTGATCGGCACTTGACCTGTGCCAATTTTGCGGATGAAGCGGAACACAGTCGAGAGGTAGTAGATCGTCTCGCGCCTCGCCAAACGCAAATCGGCAGCCACCGTCGTCGCCTTCTGGAGCGTCGTTACCGTCGAAAGCGCCAGGTTGCGGTCTGGATTAAACCAGGTCTCCGACGGCGCCGGCTCGAGTGTCACTTTGCGCTCGCCTTTGAGGGTAAGCTCCGCGCGGGTGCCGGGCAGTAGCTTCTGCAAAACCTCCATCAGCTCGGGCCAGCTTTTTTCTTCGCCGAGTTTCACGTTGATCTCAGGCTGGAAGTCCTCCTTCTTCAACCCGAACTTATTTGACTGCACTGCGTCATCGGGAGGAACAAGCGTGGCGGTGACAAGCTCGTCGCCCTGTTTGATGCCCGCGCGTGCCGCGGGGCTGTCCGGTTCCACGTCCGCCACCACGTTCTCTACGAAGTACGCCACGCCGAGCACCGGTGCCGCAATGGGAGCGTTCTGGACGACCAGCGTGTCGTTGAATCCATCTTCGGCAAGCTGCACGTTCATATCGAGTGATTTGCCGCTACGGCTGACCGCCAAGGCAATTTCCTGGCCCGCCCGCTTGCTCAACCGCGTGGGCAGCGTGAGCGGATCTCCAACGTCCTCGCCGTCAATTTGCGTTAGGACGTCGCCCGGCTGCACTCCCGCCGCCTCCGCTGGAGAACCCGCGCGAATGGCGTCGATTTTTCCCATCTGCATGGTGATGCCGAAAGTCTTCATCGACACAGCCGGCAACAAGACGTCGACTTGCCGCGGGATCCTATTGGGCGGACTTGTTGTGTCCGCCCGCTCCACCGTCACAGTCACGGCTTCGGGGTGCTGCTGAAATTTGCGGTCTAGCTCAACTCCGTCCGCAACCGGTTCACCATTTACGGCGACAATCACGTCACCGGCATGCAGATCGGGTTTGGCAAGCGCCAGTGGCGCGAAGGGCAAGTCGTATACGGGCTTCTCCAATTCTCTCGTATGGGCGGGTATGATGCCGATCTGATGGATCAGGCCTCTCTTTTCGGGAAAGATGTTGATCGTAATCGGTTCGGAGCTGCCCGGTCGCTCGATGACAAACTTGACGCCTTCCTGAATGTTGTCGGCCAGCGGAATGCCGATCTGAATGTCCCGATAGATGATATCTTTCTCATCGCCCATTTGCAGGATACGATCGCCTTCGCGAAGGCCCGCCCGCTCGGCAGGCCGCCCCGGCACGGTCTTGCCGACCACGCACGCCATCTGCTCGACACCCATCGCAAACACGATCATGCAGGCCACGAAGCAGAAGATCACGTTCATGATCACGCCGGCCGAGATGATGGCCATTCGTTGGGGCACGCTCTTGGCCAGATAGCTGCGCGGGTCGAACAGCGCATCACCTTCGACCGGTTCGCCGCTTTCATTCTTGAGCTTGGCGCGCTCCGTCTCTTCGTGCAGCCGATTGGGGTTGTCGTCCTGCCCGAGCATCTTCACGTAGCCGCCCAAAGGCAACACGCCGATGCCATACTCCGTCTCGCCCCATTTGTATTTGAACAGCTTCCAACCGCCGATGTCGAAGCCGAGGTAAAACTTCTCGCACTTTACGCCGCAGGCCTTGGCCACCGCAAAGTGCCCCAGCTCGTGAACGAAGATCACCAGACCAATGCCCAGGGCAACTTCGAGAATGATGGGCCAGTTTTCGGGCTTCAAAAACCAGTCGATGCCCGCGATCAATTGCCAATGCAACGCACTACCTCCTGGCGTGCCCAGCCGTCGAGCTGCCACACGCGCTCCAACGACGGGGACGGATCAAAATGATGATGTTCGAGCACGCTCTTCACCAGCGGCACGATTTGATTGAACCTCAGCCTGCCCTGCAAAAATCCCGCCACCGCGGCCTCGTTGGCCGCGTTGAGCACCGCTCCGGTGGTGCCGCCGCGACGGGCAGCCTCCATGCCCAAACCCAACGCCGGGTAACGCTCCGCGTCGGCCGGCTCAAAATCGAGCCGGCAGGAGCGCGTCCAGTCGAACTTGGCCGCCACGCCCGGCTGCCGCTCAGGATACGTCAACGCATATTGGATCGGCAACTTCATGTCGGGCGGGCTAAGCTGGGCGATCACCGAGCCATCGACCCATTCGACCATCGAGTGAACGATCGACTGTGGGTGAATCACCACCCCAATCTGATCGGCCGACAGATCGAACAGCCAGCGGGCCTCGATAATCTCCAGCGCTTTGTTCATTAAAGTGGCCGAGTCGACGGTGATCTTCGGCCCCATCTTCCAAGTAGGATGGGCCAGAGCGTCGTCGACCGTGACCTTGGCCAATTGCTCAGCCGTAAAATTGCGGAACGGCCCGCCGCTGGCCGTCAGCACCACCCGTTTCAGCTCACCCCGCTTTCCTGACTGCAATGCCTGAAAGACCGCACTGTGCTCGCTATCGACCGGCAAAATGGCCGTGCCGCGTCGCCGGGCAAGCTCCGTTACCAGCGGCCCGGCGGTCACCAGCGTCTCTTTATTCGCCAAAGCGACCGTCTTGCCGGCCTCGAGCGCGGCCCACGTACCACGCAGACCGGCGCTACCGACGATGGCCGAAACGACCACGTCGACCTCGGGCGAGGTGACGGCCCGCTCCAGCCCTTCGCACCCGACGAGCAATTCTACGCCCGAAGGGAGCCGGGGCCAGACGTGCCTGCGAGCGGCCTCGGCATCGGTGGCGATCAGCCAGCGGGGGCGCACGGCCAGGGCCTGCTCGGCCAGTTCGTTCAGGCTGGCATGTGCCGAAAGGGCGACGGCGGCGAGTTTGCCGTTCGAGGCGGCGACGACTTCCAGCGTGCTTTTGCCGATACTGCCGGTCGAGCCGAGAATAGCGACACGAGTGGCACGAGTGGCACGGCAGGTGGACACAGGGCTGATCGGCGTGAATTGGCCGGTCTGGGCCGGCGGAATTTCAAAGGGGCTATGGGCGCTCGTCATGGCCGCGGGTTCCTTTTGGCAGTAATTGCTGACGCGATTTGGACTTCCGACCGGCCGCACCGCATTGTAAGCCTCTCGGCCACCAGCCGACAAGCGACGTTTGTCGCGTCGTCTTCTCAGCTTTACCGAAAGTAGCTACGGCCGCCGGCCCAACTCGACTTTAGGATACTACCTTATCCTCGCGACCCGGCGCCGGCGGCGGAAATGGCGCGAACGAGCGAGCGGCGAAGTTTTAGGGTGCCATCTGATCGCTGCCGTCCGGCTTTGACTCATCCACCGCCTCGCGATGCTCATTGGTAATCCGACGAGCCCGGATTTATTCACTCACCCGTGGATCCCGACGCGTCAGCGAGGAATCGCGGCGGACTTACCTCGCTTACGCGTCGGGCTACTATCCGCGCAGTATGCGCGGTACACCCGGCGGCCGACGACTAAGGCGAGCTCGCGGTCGGCTGACTGCTTCGCTAGCACCCCTCTATCGGGTACATGGCGCTAAGCGCCACCCTCTACTTTTCGGATTTACTGCTGACAAGAAAAAACAAGCGAGCGCATCTCGCCCTCTCATGCTGTATAGGTCGCGATATGGCAACCCGCCGTCGAGCAACAACTGGGGCCGTAAGCATATTCGCCTTCGCCGCGCTCCAGCGGCAGCGAGCATAGCCTTACGCGGGCCACGGTGACCAACGTGACGACGACGAGCAGCAACAGCAGGCAGGGCCATGACCGCCACCGTGCAGGCGGTGCGGGTTGCCTGGCAGATTTGGCAGCGGGTGGCGGAGGCACAGAAATCAGCGGCGCCGGTCAGACCGCTTCCGAAAGAGCATTCGTTCGCCAGCCGTACAATCGCACACCGGCGAACCACAAATTCTCACGGTGGAACGTTCAGAAATGGTGAGCAAACGGCGTGGATTTGGTTTCACCCGTTTTCATCCAATTCTAACATCCAAGGCATCGGCCACTAACGACGTCGCGCCATAATCCCAAGCAATTAGGGTTGATCGTTTTGGCCGGAGCATGTCTGCCGGCACACTAGCACGAGGCCGCGAAGGCGGGAGGTGAAGTCACTAGAGAATAGCAAGAAGCGACCATGTTCTCGTAATCGTTGAGTCTAAAGTTTACAAGGAGAAAGCAAACGTCATGAAAATGGCAAAAAGTTCCAAAGGTTTCACCCTGGTCGAATTGCTGGTGGTCATCGCCATCATCGGCTTGCTGGTTGCGCTGTTGCTGCCGGCGGTCCAGCGGGCGCGTGAAGCGGGCAACCGCAATACCTGCCAGAACAATCTCAAGCAGATTGCTTTGGGCATCCAACTGTTTAACGATAATTTCAAGAAGTTCCCGGCGGCAGGCGAGGGAACCCTGTACTTCACGGGCAGCGCCTCGGCAGCCTCGCCGGCTAACTTCTTCCAACCTGCTTACCCCGGCGGATCCGCGGGGTGGGCCGGCTCCAGCGCCGCCGGCAGCACGATCTCGACCACCACGTGGTTCGACGCCCCCGTCTCGATGAACGCCGCCGCGGTCATCCCGGCGTCGGCCGGCTACAGCAGCGTGGCGCTGACTGGGTCGGCGACCAACCTCTTCCCGTTGGGTGTCTATCAATCGACGCCGGGCGGTTACTCGCCGCTGTACTACATCCTGCCCTACATCGAACAGCAGGAAGTATACGACACGGTCGATAACCGCTACTTCTACAACAATCTGCCCAATCAGCCTACGGGAACGAATGCTTCGATTCCCGCTCCCGGTACCCAGGTTATTCCAACGTACCTTTGTCCGACGAACCCCTTGCGGCCCAAGAGCGGCCTGGATTCGAAGGGCTACGCTTACACGGATTACGGCGCGACGGTCTATACCAACATCGACCCCAACGGGGCCACGTTCAACAATAACCAGTTCCGGGTCAGCGGCGGCCTGCACGCCGGCGGCAGCGACCCCGGTCAGATTATCGACGGGCTGAGCAAGACCATTTGCTATGCCGAAGACGCCGGCCGCAACGAGTTCATGCCAGGCGCTTATCCCGATCCGATGGGGTCGGCCTCGGGAACCATTCCCAACAACGAGAACAATCGTTGTTTCTGGCGCTGGATCGAAGCCGACAACGGCTTCGGCGTGAACGGTTCGCCCAATGGCGTGACCGGAACCGGCGCCTCGGACGCGACGGCGGTCAAGTCGACGGTCGTTCGGGCCATTAACAACAACGCCTTGCCGCTGGGCGGGCCGACGACGTGCGTCTGGAACTCTACGACGCACTGCGGTCCGAACGACGAGATCTTCGGTTGGCACGGGGCAGGCGCGAACGTTTCGTTCATGGATGCTCACGTGAATTTCCTTTCGCAAGACATCCAACCGATCGTCTTGCGATACCTTTGCAGCAGTGCCGAGAAAGTCAGCCCGTCGAGCGTCGGTGGCTTCAGCGATTATTAGTCGCCCGGCTACCCGTGGTTGTGCAGGCGACTTTTGCTCAATTGGGTTCCGTCGAGAGGTCGCACCTCTCGACGGAACCTGTATTTGTTCTTGGATATTGCCAGAGGAAATACCAGAGTGCCGAAACGACCGACATCACGAAAACGGTCGCCTCCGGCGACAATGAGATCGGCGTCGAGATTCCAGAAGCGGCGGATGGTGAAGAAGCCGAGACCGATCAGGAAAGCGAAGAATAAGCACATCAAGACAAAGAGAACAAGCGGACGCTCAACCGCGGTGTACGCGCGAGGCGGAGACCAGTCGCGGTCCCATCAGCTTTGCATTTTTTCGGAGGATCCGATGTTCATGAACCGACGCACGCCAGGGCGCCTGAAGGACAGGAACGGCTTAAGTGTCATCGAGTTGTTGGTCGTGGTGTCGGTCGTAGGGCTGTTGGTGGCCTTGGTGCTGCCCGCTCTACAGGCCGCACGCGAATCAGCCCGCCGCACACATTGCAACAGCAATCTTCGCGAGGTGGGGCACGCCATGTTGCAGTTCGAGCAGGCCAATGGACGGTTGCCTACCGGCGGTAAAGGAACCGACTTCTCGGTCAACCCACCGGCGACGGTGTTCGACGTGCAATCGACCTTCATGCAGCTTGTCACCTATTTCGAAGAGAGTTACCTGGGTTCGGCCGCCAAGTCGGAATTCGCCTATAACGATGCGGCCTGGCCGGCGAACCAGGCCGCGGCACGCGCCACGGTTTCTGTCCTTCAATGTCCCAGCAACGCCTTTCGATTGGTCGATCCGGACGATTACGGGCAAACCGACTACATGCCGACGGTGTTCACCGACATCGACCCCAACACCGGCACGCGGAATCCGCTGGCGATCAAATCGGGCGCCATGGCACTCGCCGGTTTGCCGCTGAGCAAGGTGACCGACGGCCTAAGTCGCACCACGGCCATGCTGGAAGATGCGGGCCGCAACTGGGAGGCTTATTATCCCAACATGAATTCCGGCTATGCCGATCCCATTTTTAGCGGCGGCACGGCCCTGGTATGGGACGGCTCGAAGCAGGTGAAATACACCGATTGGTTGCAGGCCCACCAGCTCGCCTCACAAGGCCTACCGGCCGGCGACGAACCGACGACAAGCGGCAACCGCGCCATGAATCGCTGGGCCGAGCCGGCCTGCGGCGGAGGCGTGTCGGGCCAGGCGAACAGCGTGCTCGGCGCGATGGTCAACGCCATCAACGGGAACGACGTACCGACCGGCGGCCCTCCCAATTGCCTTTGGAGCACTACCAACTGCGGTCCGAATGAAGAGGGGTGGAGTTGGCATCCGCTGGGCGTCCACGCCCTGATGTGCGACGGCTCTGCGCGATTTGTAATCAAGACCATCAATCCCGTTGTGCTGCGAAGAATGGTGACGGCCGACGAGCAGATACCTTATGACGACGAGGCTGCCCCCTAGGAGCGTGAAGCCACTCTCGCCTGGTTCGTCGGGCTGGAAAACCGGCCTCATCTCTGCAGCGCTGCTGCTCGCCACAGGTTTCGTCTTGATACGCGTCTGTCTGGCAGGTTTCAGCAACTTCGACGACCCGTACTACGTGACCGACAACATGCACGTTCGTCAGGGACTGAGCCCCCAGGCGATCTGGTGGGCCTTCACGAGCACCGACGTGGCCAACTGGCACCCCCTGACCTGGCTTTCGCTTGAGCTCGACTATGAGTTGTTCGGCCTGAGTCCGGCAGGCTACCACCTGACCAATCTCGTTTTGCACCTGGCAAACACGTGGCTATTATTCTGGACCTTGCGAGTTTACACCGGCTCGCTGGGGACCAGCGCATGGGTGGCGGCGCTGTTCGGCATGCATCCTCTGCACGTCGAGTCGGTCGCGTGGGTCACCGAGCGCAAGGACGTGTTGAGCACGCTCTTCTGGCTGTTGACGATGCTGGCCTACCATCGCTACGCGCGAAGGCGTTCGCTCAGCCGGTACCTGATCGTGGCGTTATTGTTGGCCCTGGGACTGATGGCCAAACAAATGCTGGTGACGTTGCCATGTGTGCTGCTGCTCCTTGATTATTGGCCGCTCTGCCGGCTGCGATTGGGCAGCGCGTCACTTCCGCCCTCGTGCCAGGCCGAGACAAGCGCGACGCCGATTGAGTCATCGTCCTGGCAAATGCTGGTTCTGGAAAAACTCCCTTTGTTGGTACTGTGCCTGGCGTGCAGCGTGCTGACGCTGATCGCGCAGTCTCGCGGCGGCGCCGTTTCGTCGTCCGCCGTCGCGCCGCTCGCGTATCGGCTGATGAACGTGACCGACGCTTATGTGGCCTATCTGGCCAAGACGATTTGGCCGCTCAACCTGGCGGTTTTTTATCCGCATACGTTGCACAGGCAATCGGTGCTGGTGGCCGTCGGCAACTTTCTCGTTCTGCTGGCGATAACCGTCTGGGTCTTTCGCAGCCGCCGCAGGGAGCCTTACCTGCTGGTCGGTTGGTGCTGGTTTTTGGGCACGCTTGTTCCCGTAATCGGCCTGGTACAAGTCGGAGCCCAGGCACTTGCGGACCGATACACGTACGTGCCTCTGATCGGCATCTTTTGGATGGTTGTCTGGGGAACGGACCGGCTGGTGACGAAGCGCGTGCTCTCTGCGAAGCTTGCTATGGCGTTGGGTTTGACCGCCCTGGTGTCCTTTGGCGCTTGCACGTGGGTGCAGACCGGGTATTGGATGGACGACGTTATTCTCTGGCAACACGCCCTCGCGGTCTCAGGACCGAGCAATCAGGTGTACGACAATCTGAGCGGCGCCCTTTTACGAGAAGGGCGCTACGACGACGCGCT
>DASSFG010000446.1:0-11645 GCA_035694685.1 Pirellulales bacterium | reverse complement strand
TGGTGGAATCATGGTGGGACTCGCTTCGCTCGTCCCACCCTACGCTGTAGTCGCCACCATCCATCAATTCACGGTTGACCGAGCACTAGGGAGATGACCTACATGCGGGCCCAAATGCTGGCGGCTGTCTGCACCGCGGCGGCAATGATGGCGGGGCACCTTGCCCTGGCCGACGCGCCGCCTATTTTGGGCGCCAAACCGGCGCACTGTGCCACCAAGCTGAGCCACTACTACAAGACGCCCGAGTGGCCCGGCAAGGGCTATGGCTGGGCGGCCCGCAGTGCGTTGAAATGGCAGGGCTATGGCCCCTGGGGCACCGGCGCCTACCGCGGCTATGGCTACGGCTTTAATGGCTACCCTGCGCCGTTCCGCGCCTACAAGTTTGGCTATCCGGAGAATGTGCTGGGAGCCGGCAACGTGGGCAACGGCTACATCTATTACACCTACTTCGGCGAGGGCTACCCCGGCTGGAAATATTGGCCGGGCCGCAAGGGGCAGCACTGGTAAGAACTTTTCTGAAGTCGCCCGACCCCGACCGCCGATAAGGTGCGTGTCCGATTATGCCGCCTTTGCGGACCTTGACGATTGGTTGCGTTGAACACCAGTTCGGGCAAGCCGCGCGGCCTCGGCCTTTTGGAGAAACTGACGATGTGGTTGTCAGCAAATCGGTTGCCTGCCAAACACCGGCTGCTTAGTGGCCTGGGGCTAGCCGCGGCGTTGGGACTGAGCGGTTGCCAGATGGACATTGGCGGTCAGACGCTTCCCAGCCCCTATTGGCAGACCGACGACGTGCAGTACTTTCCGGCCGGCCCCGAGTTCAAGCTCGCACGCGAGGCGGCTGCCATGAAGGCCTTTAAACAGGATCAGAACCAGGCCCGACCGGCGGGACCGCCCGCGGCAGCCGGCCCCGAAGCCGCGCCCATGCCTGGCGACGTTGGCCCGTAGCAATTCACCATGCGGCGGACGGTTGGCATGTCCTCACCAACCCCGCCGCTACCAGGTTTCGTCGGGCGAAGACAGGATGAGCCAGGTGTTGTCAGCCACGCGCTGACGTGCGCCGGTTGGTCCGTTTTCGTCGAGGGGGGACGGCGCCCGCCGCTGCCTGGCGCCCTGGATTGGCCTGTGGGCAGACCATCCAGGACGCTGGGCCAGCGCGGGCATTTTTCACCAGGAACCAAACGTCATGTCTCCCGAAGCAACACAGGCCATCGAGCACGTGGCCAATAACGTGCTGGTTTGGGTCGGTTTTGGCATGCTCGCCGGTCTGGTCGCCAAGGCGATTATGCCCGGCCGTGATCCCGGCGGCCCCATCGTCACCCTGATTATGGGCTGCGGCGGCAGTGTGGTCGGTTCCGGTTTGCTCATGTTCTTCTGGCAGGGCCAGCGGATTCCCGCCATTAGCCCAATAGGCTTTGCCGTGGCCACCGGCGGCGCGTTCGTGATCCTGCTCTTCTATCGATTGCTGTCGGGCCGCATCATTCGTGAAGACGGCGAGGGCTATGGCAGCATCAACCGCGTCGGCCAGCCCAATTATCGCCGCCGCAGCCGCCGCCATTCGGTGTACGAAGATTAGCGCTGGTAGGGTGGAAAGCGACCTGAGCGAGCAATCGTTGTTTGCGGACAACAAGCCCCCTTCGCATCGCCGCCAGATTGCAAGTCGCATTCTGTCCTACGGCTGGCTGGCCACACGGGGTTAGATCATTTTCCGCGAGCTGCCTAAGCGATACCCAGCCCAGTGCAGCTTTCTTCGTAGCTCTTTTCCAGATCAAGCGGAATGGCGAGGTCGTCGGCCAGCCATAAGGGCATGGTGGGAAGAGTTTCTTCCAGCGAAAGCGTTTGCGCCCAGGCTTCCAATTGCCAGTCGTTGTCACGCTTCGTCATCCGGCAAGCGACTGAATAAAGCGGCTCCGAGCCGAGACGTGGATCGGACCGTCCGAGGAAATCGAGTAACTCCGCATAGAGGTTCGGCGTCCGCGTCGTAACGATGTCCACAATCGCCACCGAAACCCGCTCGCGCAGCAATCCAGCGCATTTGGCGACGAACGCCCGCCGGCTTTCCGGCCGGCCCTTGTTCGATGGGCTAACGATTTCCACCGCCGCCACTAAACGAGCACGTCGCCGCGCATCGTACACCTGCACCTCATAAACTTCCTCGCCCGGCAGGTCCGTGGCCACTACCAGCGTCGGTTGCGGCGGGGCCCAGACGGCCGTTGCCACACCGCCGTTGCCTTCGTCGCGCCGAGAGCGGGCCGCGCCTTCGGATTCGCAGGTGATCACATCGATTTCCGCGCTGCGTCCAGAGTGTACGCTCGGCTCCGCGAAATATCCGGCCGGAAGCTTTTGACGCAGGCCAATCGCGATCATGACCGGCCACGTCGCGTGCATGGCTTCCCAATGGCGCTCATTGTCCAGTGGCGGTCGAAAATGATCATGTAACGGCATCGGTATGTTCTCCCATCATATTCTCGTTCAATGCGATGCGCAGCCCTTTTCGGCAGGCAGTCAGCCGAGCGGACACTCAGGAGAATTCGTTCGCTGGCGATGAAGCGATCACCAGTCCATTATATCGCGAGCTCGCTGGTTTGAAGGGCGAGCTGCGGGAGAAAACGTCGGAGAATTAAAAGCCGTGCGCCATTGCCGGGCGCAACGGAATCGGTGGCTGGGGCAATGCCGGCCGCGTTCGACCCCACACTCGTCAGACGCCCTGCCGGCCGGCGATGCCCCGGTGGCCGCGTTTTCCGGGGCATCGCCGCGGCAACGACTTCTTGGAGAATCATTTTCTCGTCGTGGCTCTGCCCCAGCCACCATTGCCGCTCGACCTGCTCAATGTCCGGTAATCGCGCACGGCTATTTAGGACGATTGACAGGGCCGCCGTGCTTGCATTGTCACGCCTGGCGGTCACGATGGCGGAACTCCTTATCAAGGGAAAGATGCCAACTCCCTGCCGTCCTGCCTCAAAGGACGCTAAAATGAGGACCAGCCGCGATTGCCGCTCATGCGGTGGTTCTCGGCGACTGACCTCATTGGAGCCCTTTCGGTCACGCACGGCACGACATGCCTCGACGCAATCTTTATCTCTTGTTCGCCATAGCCCTGGTCTCGCTGGCCTGCTATGTGAAAGCCGATAGCGCGTACCGCAGCCGGTACGGGCAAATGTCCGATACCTTCATCGAGGCATTGAAGCAGATCGACCAACGCTATATCGAGCGGGTCGAAGAGCGGCGGCTGTTCGAAGCCGCCATGGCCGGCATGATCGGCCAGTTGGGCGATCCTTATTCGGCCTACGAACCGCCGCAAGAAGCCCTCGAGTTCCGCCAGCAGCTCGATCAGAAGTTCGGCGGTGTGGGCATTGAGGTGGTGGTCGATCCGGCCACGCGCCGGCTGACGGTGAGCAGCCCCATGATCGGCACGCCCGCCTTCGACGCCGGCATTCTGGCGGGCGACCAGATTGTGGCCATCGACGGCGAGACGACCGAAGGCATGGACTACGAAGAAGCCCGGCGCCGCATGCGCGGCGAACCGGGTGAAAGCGTCACGCTCTCGATTTTGCACGCCGGCGAGACTTCGCCGCACGACGTGACACTGGTCCGCGCCGTGATCAAAATCCCCAGCGTGCTGGGCGATACTCGCGACGAGCGCGGCAAATGGAACTTTACGCTGGCCGAGCATCCCGAGATCGGCTACCTGCGCATCGTCAGCTTTGGCGAGCAAACTGTGAGCGAAGTCGAGGCGGCGCTCAAAGAGCTGGAAAAGCAGAAGGTCCGCGGCCTGGTGATCGATTTGCGGCGCAACTTTGGCGGCATCTTGCGCACGGCCGTGGCCACCTGCGACTTCTTCGTCCGCGACGGCATCATTGTCACCACCCGCGGCCGTGACAAAACGCAGAACCTGGAGGTTTTCAAAGCCTCGGGAGGCGCCCACTATACCGACTGGCCCATCGTCGTATTGGTCGATCATTGGACTGCCAGCGCCGCCGAAATCGTGGCCGCCTGTCTGCAAGACCACCATCGGGCGACCGTCGTGGGCGAACGAACCTGGGGCAAAGGAACGGTACAAAACGTCATTCCGCTCGAAGGCGGCAAGAGCGCCCTCAAGCTCACTGTGGCCACGTACTGGCGACCCAACGAAATCAACATTCACCGCTCGGCGGCGGCCAAAGAGGAGGACGATTGGGGAGTCAAGCCCGACAGGGGCTTTGAAATTCGGCTCAGCCAAGAAGACCAAGTCCGCGCCGCCGAAGAGCGACGTGAGCGCGACACCATCGGCACGAAAGGCAGCCCCAAGCTAACTCCGCTCTTCGACCCGCCGCTCGACAAAGCCGTCGAGCAGCTCTTAAAGAAGGCAGAGGGATGAAGGCAGAAAGTAGAAAGTAGAAAGTAGACAGTAGTTTCTGCCTTCAGCCTTTTGCCTTCAGCCTTTTGCCTTCAGCCTTTTGCTTTCTGCCTTTTAACTTTTCCCTTTTCCCTTTTCCCCTACCCTGCCTGGCGCTGATACAGCGCCAACGGTGTCGTGCGGATGTGCAGATCGAGCTGCGGAAACGCGATATCGATGCCTTCATCGCGGAAGGTGTCGTGAATCTTCGTGTGCAGGTCGTGAACGACCGTCAAACGATTATCCAGGTTCGGCAGGTAGCAGCGCAGCACGAGATTGAGCGCGCTGTCGCCGAATCCCTCGAAACTGGCCATCGGCGCCGGTTCTTTAAGAACGTAGGGATTGTCGCTGGCGGCTTGCAACAACAGGTTACGCGCTTTGTCGACGTCCGAGCCATAGGCCACCCCCACGTTCACCGTGACGCGGTTCATCTGGTCGCTCAGCGTCCAGTTCAGCACGCGGCCGGTGATGAATTCCTTGTTCGGCACGATCAGCTCCTTGCGGTCGAAGTCGGTGATCATGGTGGCCCGGATGCGGATGCGGGAAACAACGCCGCTGATGTCGTCGACTGTCACGATGTCGCCCACGCGAATCGGGCGTTCGAAGAGAATAATCAGGCCGGAAATGAAATTGGCGAAAATCTCTTGCAGGCCAAAGCCGAGCCCGACGCTGACCGCCGCCACCAGCCAATGCACTTTCGACCAGGTGATGCCCAGCGCCACGCACGCCGCCACGATGCCCGCCACGGCAATGGCATAGCGAAACAACGTCGTTACCGCATAGCGCGTGGCCGGTTCGAGCGGCAGCCGCTGCAAGAGGACGATCTCCAGCAGGCCGGGTATGTTGCGGGTGGCGACTAAGGTCAGAACCACGGCCATCACGGCTTCGAGCAACCGCACGACGTTAATCGGCTCGAGGCGGGGGCCCGCGGCGTCTTCCACCTGAGTGTGCCACAGCGGCACGTTGAACAGCGAGAGGGCCGGCAACACGTCGGCCCAGATCAACCACAGTCCGGCGGCAAAGCCCGCCAGCAAAGCGGTCTGCACAAAGCGGTGCGTCTGCTGATTGATGGTCGTCAGGTCGAGCTGCCCGTCGTTGGCGGCAGGCACAGTCGGCAGCTCGGCGCCGTCAGGGCCGTGCTGTTCTTGCTGGGCCGCCGCGCGACGCAATCGGGCCTGGCGGATGGCCAACCGCCGCCGCATGATCAGCAGCCATCGCAGCATCAAGGCGCCGCCGATCAAGAAGGCCACCATCAGCCAACCCGTCGCCTGCAAGCGCCAGGCAAGCTGCCGCGCGGTGTAGTAATAGCCGAAGGCGGCCAGCAGCGCCAGCGCCAAGGGGCTGGCCGCAAGCAGCGGGTGCAGGAAGTGGTGCAGACGATCGGCCCAGCCGCCACGCCGATAGGCCATGGACAACACGCCGCCAACGGGCCGCAGCACACGGTGCAAAAAGACCGACAAGGCCAGCATCGCCAAGATGAACAGCAATCGGCCCAAGGCGTGCCAACGGTCGTTATCGAGCGTATGGATGCCGGCGCCCACCAGGGTAATCGGCAGCGCCAGCGGCATCAGCCAGCGGAGTTGCTTGCGCAGCAGCCGCGTGCTCTGCTCGGGCCAGCCGAAATGTGCCGTCCCCAGCCCGCGACCGCGGCAGATTTGCCGCAAAAACTCCATTGAAAACAGGGCTACGGCCGAAAACTGCAGGCCCTGGGCCAGCCCACGTCCAAATTCCGTGGCGCCGGGCGCATGCTCAAGCAGCATTCCCATCATCGCCAGGCACAGCGGCCATGGCGACGACATCAAAAAAGTGAGCGCCAGCGTACGCATGGTCAGGCTCATATCGTCGGCGGTTCCCCGCGCCGCGCGGTCGCCCAGTTCTCGCACCTGGGCACGCATCTTTGGCTGGCTTGCCAGCAGCGCCAGGATAAGCAAGGCCGTGACGCCGCAAGACCAGGCGTTGGCCGCGATTGCCCGGACCATTTGATGTCCCACGGCCACCCACTCCTGACGACGGGCCAGCCAGCGCACGGCTTCCGCCGCCGCGGGCAGGTCGGCGCGGCCGATCCGCACGATGCTGCGCACCCACAAGATACGCTCGTCGATGTAATCGGTTTGGGCGGCGATGGCGTCGAACAATTGCTTGTCGGCGGCCATCAAGGGCGCCATCGCACGGATGTACCGGTCATGGGCGCTGATCAGCGACTCGACCAGCTCGCGGCGCGTGTGCAGCAGACGCCGCGTTTCGGCTTCCAGCGCCGGCCGCGACGATTGGCCGGCTGACAAATCGAGGTCGCGCAGGATCTCTTCCGCCCGTTGATTGACGTCACTGAGCTTCTTGCGTTGCTCGATGAGGTTAAGCCATTCCATGCGGACGGCGTCAATTTGCGATTGCGCCAGCCGCTCGGACTCCAATTGCCGTCGGCGGCGCACGAGATCGGTGCGGCATTGCAGCAGATAGGGGCCGAGTTGTTGCGCCAGGCCGAGATCGACCTTGTGCGTAACGTCGTTGAACTCGCGTTCCAGGTCCGAAAGGGCGTTGGTGAACTCGACGGTCTGCTTGGAGGCCGCGGCCACGTCGTTGTTGATCTTGGTCACGCGCCGGGCAAGCTCTTCGTTCTCCTCCGCCACGCCCCGCAGCTCGGGGCAGGCCAACTGCTTTTCGCGCTTGGCCGTGGTCAGTTTGGCCTCGGCCTCGCGCTGCCGGCGCTGGTGGATGATTTTTTGCCAGCCATCGACCATCTGCTTGCGGACGGCCACATCTCGTTCCGCCTGATCATGTTGCTTGGGAATCAGGTCGTCTTCGGCGTTGTAGCTTTCACGCTCGCTCGTCAAGCACGCAATCTCCTGCACGAGCGCCTGCTGGCTCGCGCTCAAGAGAGCGCGCCTGGCGGTGGCGGTCTCTTTCGACTCTTCGGCCGCCGCCGGCGCGGCGAGCTGCTTTTGAATCTCGTCGAGCTTTTTGTTGGCCGTGTCGATCTGGGCCGGAATCGTTTTCAGCCGCCGGTCGGCGCGGCGTTGCGGTTCGGCCTCGTACTGGGTGAGTTTGTCTTGCGCCTGGCTCAGTTCGTCCTGGGCCTGGGTCAGCCGCGTTTCGAGCTCGGCAGTGGGCATATCCGCCGGCGCCTCCGGTCGCTCCACTTCGACGGGCCGTTCCAGCTCGGCCTTGACGTCTTTCACCTTTTCGGGGGCTTGCTGGGACGCTTTTTTGTAATTGGCCGTTTGCGTGGCCAGGGTCTTGGCCCGTTCCAGCTCGGCCAGGGCGCTTTGATAAGTCGCGGTCAGAGGCTCCTTGGCCGTGTCGTCGAGATCTTTGCTGGCTTTGATCTGAGCGATCTGACTTTGCAGCCATTCAACGGTCACGTCCGGCGTTGCCGATGCAAGTGCGGGCGCGGACGCGGGCGAGGCGGCGGCCGGTATGTCGGTGTCGGCCAGCGTCTGTGGCGCTTGCCAAAAGAAGCAAGTACACGCCAGACACAACGCAAGTACAATTTTATCGGGCGCCATGTTCTTGAGCTCCCTCCCTTTCCTCGCCAACCTGCCCGAATTAACCCGGAACTACCAGCGGAGTTTGGGCGGAGAACTTCGCACTTTTCGCCTGGCGGAACAAGGTCACTTCCGCTGCTCGCGCGTGTCAGCGTGTCGGGAGGGAGGAAAACCACAGATGCCACCGATGGGCACGGATAGGAAATCGTCGCACGAATCGGTATGCGCGAAATCAGAGGCCACCGCGGAAAAAAAGGTTGACGCGTCGTGGGCAGAATCTATGCTGGCGGATGATGTTCTGTGCGTTGTTTTTCGCCATGCGCTCCGCCGTCTTGCCGATTTTGTGTTTGCGTTGTGCCCGAGTTTAAATGAGCGCCAAACCACCCTTGCCGCCACTTTACACGCACGTGATTGGCTCGCTGCCAAGGCCGCAAGCGGTGCGCGACCTGTTGGCCGGGCGTCAGACCATGTCACCGGATCGGTATCGCGGCTTGCTCGATGAGATGGTCTTGTTTGCCATTCGCTTGCAGGAACTGGCGGGCATCGACTGCGTTTCGGACGGTGAATGGCGGCGGACGCAATATATTCGCGAATTCTTGGACCGGGTCGGCGGTTTCGAGCGATGCCGCGTTTATCAGCACCAGGGCGAAACGAAAATGACGGACGTCGTCGTGCGACAGATGGAAGCACAGGAGCCAGTGTTTGCCGGCGACGCCGAGTTTCTGGCCGCCCACGCTGAGCGGCATACGAAGTTCGCCCTGCCCAGTCCGTTTTTGATCGGGGTGCGTTACTGGCATGCCGACTATAGTCGAGATGCTTATCCGACGATGGAAGCCTTCGTCGAGCACCTTGCGCTGCTGCTTGCCGCCGAGGCGCGAGCCGTGGCTGCCGCCGGCGTCGACGTCGTGCAAATCGACGATCCGGCGCTGACCTACTACTGTGACCGGCGCTTGATGGCGGGCGAGACCATGCATGACGACCGCCTCAGGCGCGACTGGAACATCGACCGCGACTTGCCCTTTGCCATCGCGGCCATCAATCAGGTCGCTGAAGGAATCTCGGTGGAGACGCACTTGCACTGCTGCCACAGCGTCTATAAGCGTCGCAGCGATGTGACGGGTGACTACAAGCCGCTCTTGCCTCGGCTGGCAGCACTGAAGGTCGCTCGGGTGAACCTGGAATTTGCTTATCAAGGCACTGGAGACGCGAGCGATCTCGATCTTTTGCCCGACGGCCTCTCCGTCGGCATGGGAGTAGTAGACGTGCGCAGCGAGCGGCTGCCGAGCGTCGAGGAGATCGAGTCGCTCGCAACGGCCGGCATCGAGCGAGTTGGCGCCGATCGCGTTGCCCTCAACCCTGACTGCGGTTTTGCCCCCAACGCCGGCGAGCCGCCGACCATCGACGAAGCCTACGAAAAACTCCGGCGGCTGGCTGCTGCGGCGATTAAGTTGAGAAAGCGTTTTGCTCCGGACATGCCGGAGCATTGCTAAATGGCGGACATCGCGTTGGGGGCGCATCCGCCTCTTAGCCTCTCAAACCCCTTCACCGGACAGGCAGCCGGGCGCCGTTCGCGATTTTCTTGGGACTCGACCGCCGCGTAACGCTGGCCGAATTGCTCGACGCCGCTGGCAAAGTCTCGGCGCCGCCGCGGGACGATTTAGAGCCGCAACCCAACGTCATCGACATTGACGCCGAACTGGCGAAGATTGAAGCCGAAGCCGTCCGCATAGAATCCGTGCATTAGCGAAGATCCGCTGCAATACGTAACCCGAACGTCTTGTAGCGGTGGCCAGTCTCATCGCCGGTGAGCGGTGGCCCACCCGAAAACTCGTCGCGCACGGACATGGCGCAACCGCCAAATAGCGTGGCCTTATCGCACCATTCCCACACGTTTCCGAGTGTGTCAAAAAGTCCGAAGGCGTTGGGTTTTTTCTTACCGACCGGCTGAAGTCGCTCGTTAACCTCTTCTTTGAGCCAAGCGTAATCCTGAATATGCTCGAAGTATTCTTTCCAAGGCTGTCCAGCAAGTGCCGCATGCTGCAACTCATCGCGGTCAGGAATGCGGTACGTGAACCGTGAATTGCCGCCGAGCTTGTCAAGAAACTTCAGGCAGTCATCAAAGTAGATTTCCGTCTGAGGTAGATTGGCCGACTTGGCTACACCTCCCATCACCGCCCCCCACTGCGCCTCCGTCACCTCTGTCTGCCCCAGCCAAAACGACTTCACCTTCCCATCCGCGCTGGCCGGAATCTTGACCAACACCAGCGGCACGCCCGGCGCCAGCAGAATCGTCACGCGGTTATCGTCGCCGCTCGACTGGCCTGCCAAGTCAACCTTGCCCGCTTCCTCAATGCGTTTCTCGGCGCGTGTTTTCAGGATGCCAGTCAGGCCCGGCAGTGCTAGCGAATACCAGTAAACGGCCCGCCCGCGGAAGGCCCGCTGTGCCTTACCGGCTGCATTGTCGGCCACCTCCCACCATTTGTCGGCCGCCGCTCCCTGGGCCTTCGCATCGCCACCGGCCACAATGTCCAAATGCGCCGCTTCGCGCATATCGTCGCTTTCAGCGTTGGTCAGATAGAGAAAAGCCTTCTGCCAGTCGCCGGCTACGGCGTAGTGCAGGCCAATTGTTTCGTGTGCCTTGTGGTCGTTTGGGTTGGCGCGCATCGCCGCTTGAGCATCGGCCAAGGCCCTGGCTTCGGCATCGCGCTCTTTCTTCAGACGGTCCAGTTCTTTGCGCTTGTCGGCGAAGGCTTTGCGCAGTTCAGCGTCTTTCAGCCGCGGCACAATCCCGGCCGCAACTTTGGCGGCATCATCCGCCACGTCAAAGCGACTTTCGGAAATCGCATCGTCAATCAGCTCGAAACAGCGGTTGACCAACGAGGCCCGCGCATCGGCCGCCTTAGCGTGCTTTACGCTGGCCGAGACAATTGACGCCTTGGCCTTCAAGGCATCGTACTCAAACCGTTGCGACAGCCGATCGACGGCATCGAAGGCCAGCCGCAGATGACCGTCATCGCTCGCTTGCTTGACAACGAGTAGGTACATCGCCGCTTGGCCGGCAGGATCGTCGTTGGTCGAATCCGCCGCATCCAACATCTTCGCCAGCCCCTGCTCACTGCCGATCTCTTTCCGGTAGGTGTCGCGGACAATCTTGCCGGCCGCGTCGATCTTCGCTTTGTCGGGCAGCGGGGCAGCGGCGGAAGCGACGGAGGCACAAAGCAGGCAGCAAACGGTGAACGTTTTCATGGGGCCGCCCTGGGGTTTGTGTCGGCACGGCGAAAGTAATTACGGCACGCCATCGCGTTGCTACTGCGATGAAGCGTCTCTTGCCCTAGCAGCCTAACGCCGCGCTGCGCGTGGTGCAACCAAAATCACACGGCACTGGCCGGGGTGAGCGATTGACGTAGAATTGCCGGTCACCGCGATGGATTTTATGAGTGAGTGAGGCTAAATGCTCGGATTGCAGCGAATCGAAATAGCCGGAAAGCGGCTCATCGTGCTGGAAGAGGCCGAGTACGAGCGGCTCTGCCGTGAAGCGGGTCGCGAGGTGCCTGACGACGATGCTTTGCCCGCCTTCCCCAAGCCCGACAGGTCGGGCCGATTTCCCGCGCTCGAGTACACTCGCGTGCAATTCGCGCGAAATCTGATTCGAGAGCGGAAGGCGTTAGGATTGACGCAACAGGCGCTGGCCGGCCTGGCGGGCGTGCGACAAGAAACACTGTCACGGCTCGAAAGCGGCAAACACACCATTTCCGGCAAGACGGTGACCAAGCTTGAAAACGCACTGGCCG
>DASSFG010000445.1:0-12127 GCA_035694685.1 Pirellulales bacterium | reverse complement strand
TTGATCTTGGGCGTGCGGCCGAATTCGCCGGTGACAAATACGACCGTCGACTCCAGCAAACCGCGCAGCTCAAGGTGCTTGAACAGCCCCGCCAGGCCCTGGTCGAGCTCGGGCAACAGCTTGTCCTTGAGCTTCGAAAAGTTCTGCTGGTGCGTGTCCCAACCGCCAAAGCTGACGGTGGCAAAGCGCACGCCTGCCTCCACCAGCCGAACGGCCAGCAAGCAGCTCTGGCCGAAGTTCGTCGCACCGAATTCCTGCGCCACCTCGGGCCGCTCCTGTGCCATGTCAAACGCCTGCCGCGCCCGAGACGAGCTGATGATTTCATAAGCCTGCTCGTCAAACTGGTCGAGCCCGTCGACCAGTCCATTGGCCGCTTCATAGCCGGCGAAGAGCGTATCCAGCTCGCCCAGCAGCTTCTGCCGGCGAGCGACCTTCTCCAGCGTCAGCCCGCCCGAGATGGCCACCCCGCGCACCGTGAACGGCTTGCCGACCTGGGGCGTGGCATTGGTCGAAAGGGGAGCATAGCGCACGCCGAGGTAGCCGGCCCGCTGAGGCGTATTGGGTATGGCCACAAACGGCGGCAGGTCGCTCGTGCCGGGCAGTTCTTTGCTGACGACGGCGCCGTAACCGGGGAATTCGAGCGAAGGGAGCGGCCGGTTGCCGGTGTTCAGATATTTGCTGCCCAAATCGTGCGCCGCCAACGTATGGCTGACGCCGCGGAGGATGGCGAACTTGTCGGTGTGACTGGCCAGCTTGGGCAGGTGTTCCGAGATTTGAACGCCGGGCGATTTGGTGTCGATGGGCTTGAATTCGCCGCGGATCTCGTCGGGTGCGCCGGGCTTCAGATCGAAGGTGTCGACGTGCGACGGTCCGCCGGCAAGATTGACGAAAATGGCCGCTTTGGCCGTCGAGGGCTTCACCTCGCCGGCATGAGCCAATCGCAGGTAACCAGCCAGGCTCAGCCCGGCGCCCAGAGCGCCCGCCTTGAGGAAGTCGCGGCGTTGGACGCCGTCGCAGTAATTGGCCATGGGGCAAGTCCTTTTCGAGTGAGGTAGCTAGTGTGATTAACGTCGCAAAAAAATAACGCTGGCTGCCAATGACGAATGACGGAATGACGAATGACAAAAGAATGTCGAAGCACGAATGACGAATAGCCTCGAGCCAATCGGGCTTCGTCATTCGTCATTCTTTCGTCATTGGGCATTCGTCATTCGTCATTTTCTATCTTTACCGTCCGCTTTCAGACGGTCATGTTTACCGGTTGACAATGAATTCTTTCGTGTTGAGCAAGGCCCACATCAGGTCTTTCATGCCGGCGGCGGGCGTTTCCGATTCGTTGACATAACGCAATGCGACCTCTTGCTCGTCTTGCTTGGGCAGACGGCTGAGGGTGCGCAAATAGGCCTCGCGAACGAGCTGTTCGGGCGATGCCTCGACCGGAGTTATCTCGACCGGAGCTATTTCGGCATTTCCCCGTTTGGCGTTGCGGCGTTTCTCATCTTCCAGCGCACGCGCGACCTGGGCAGCTCGCTTTTGAAGGCCGGCCAGTTCGCGTCCGATTGTCTTGGCCCGCTTCGCGGCGTCGTCGCCCTGGACTTCTTTCAACCGCAGTTCTAATTGGGAAATCGTCTCAGCAAGTTTCGCCTGCTGTTCTTCGAGGCCCTTGCGCTGCCGGTTCGCAGTGGGGTCGATCTGTTTCAACCAGCCGTCGCCACGCTCCAGCAGGCTGAGCATCGACTGGTCGTTGCGCAGGTAAATCGTTTGCAGCAGACTCGGCTCGTTCGACCGCTCGCAATCGCAATTGGTCGCCCGCTCGGGCTTGCCGAACAGGCTGAGCACGTAGTTGCCGCCGCGTTTCAAGCCCGTGTACGAGCTCGAGACGCCGATGGCCCGTTCGGCCAGGTCGTCGCGCGCCTGCTCGACGCGGCCGGTTGCCGCCGTGGCTTGCACGAGGGCGTCGTAGGCCACTTCCGCCGGCAAGCGGCGAATAATGGCGTGGCTGAAGTTGCGCGTGTCGAGCCGATTGGTGTCGTTGTCGCGCCAGCTTAATTGATACGTGCGGCTGTTCAGAATCTCGCGGTGCAGCCATTTCATGTCGTAGCCATGCTCGACGAACGACCGCGTCAGGTAAGCCAACAGCGGCTCGTTGCTGGGCGGATTAGCCAGGTTCATGTCGTCCGGCGGTTCAATGATGCCGACGTTGAAGTAGCTTGCCCAAACGCGATTCACCCAGGCCCTGGCGAAGTAGGGGTTGTCGTCGCTGCGCATCCACTCCATGAGGGCTTCGCGAGGGTCGGAGTATTGCTCGGCCACCACTTCGTCGCCGCCCAGCAGCTTAGGCGTAATCACGCGACCGGCTGGCCGGCCCTGCTTCTTGACTGCCTTGTCGCGGCGCTCTTTGCCGCCCCGCTGGTTCGGATCGCGAAGATAAACTTCGTTCCAGGGCAGCACTTTCCCGTCGGCGATCAGCTTGGCCGCGTCCTTGTCCTTGATCTTCTTCAGGTTCAGCCCTTCCTCCATCGTCTTCACCGCTTGCTTGGCATCGGGAGCGTAGCCGTAAGCCACGCGGTCGAAGAAGGCGCTGAACTGCTCGAAGTCCTGCTTGGTCCATTGGTCGAAGGGGTGCTTGTGGCACTCGGCGCATTGCAAACGCACGCCGAGAAAGGCGTAACTGAAGGCCAGCGCCTTGTCTTTGGCCTGGTTGAACTGCCGCCGCGCCCAGAAGTGCGGCATCGTTTCACGGGCGGCAAAATCAGCCGGCTGGTCGGGGCGGTAATAGGCGGTCGTCTCGGCGGCGTACTCCTCGTAGCTTTGACCCGCCTGTCGCCCGGTCGCCAGCACGATGCCCTCCACGATCTTGTCATAGGGCACGTTCTGCTCGACGCGGCGATAGATCCATTGATACCATTGCTCGGCCTGCTGGCGACGGAACCGCCGTTCGCCTGCGTTTTGCTCGTTGTCGCCGGTGACGTCGCACAACTTTGTGGCCCACCAGGCCGCGTAGGTCGGCCGCGCAAGCAGCTCGTCGATCTTGCGTGTTCGCTTGTCGGACGAACTGTCGGCCAGGAAGGCCGTCACCTCGTCGGCGAGCGGCAGGCTGCCGGTCGCGTCGAGACTGGTGCGGCGTAGAAATTCTTCGTCGGTGCAGACGTCGGAGGGTACGATGCCCAGCTTGCGGAGCTTGGCCACGACCAGTTCGTCAATCTTGGTCGGCGCGGGCACGGGCGGATACTTTTCGCCCGCCAGATCGGAGACCGGCGCCATGACCGGCACGGTCACGACGCCGTTGTCGTAGAAGGCAACCACGTCGGTATCGCCTTTACCGACGACGGTTACCCTGCCGTTCTCGTCGATGGTGGCGATCGATTCGTCGTTGCTGCGGAAGCGGCAGAGCGGCGTCACGTCTTCGCAGGCGCCGTCGCTCCAGCGGGCCGTTACGCGAAGTTGCGGGCCTTCGCCCGGCTGTTGAGCGACGATCTCTCGTGGTTCGACGTGGAGCGTTTCAAACTCGGCGTCTTCGGTTTTCACGCCGGCCGCGCCGGCTTCGATCCAGCGGCGCAGAATGTTGTATTGCCAGCTTTCCACCTCCATGCGTTTGTCGCCTTCGTGATCGACTTGGAGCGTGGGCTTTTGCAACAGCAGGCTGGCGGCCGGATCTTTGACGTTGGCCCGCGGCTGCTCGCCGCCGGTCATGGCCTCGTGGTCGGCGGCAAAATCATAGCCGAACAGCGACAGGCGAAAACCTCCACGGCCCTGAAACGAGTCATGACATGCCCGGCCGTTACAGCCCAAGCGACCCATCACCGGCAGCACGTGCCTGCGGAATTCCGGCTGCGAGGACGATTCCGAGGCAAATCGCTCGTTAGCCGGTCGAGCGACCTCTTCGCCTGCGGCCGATGCGGCAGAGAGCGAAACGAGACAAGCGAAGGCGAGTATCGGGTGCATACGGTAGGGTTCAGGGTTCGGGGTTCGGGGTTCAGGGAGTGGGCGGCGACGTGTCGGTCGGCAGCGCTTGCTTGCTCGCACCTGACGCCTGACGCCTGGCGCCTATCTCTTCTTCCACTGCCTGACGCCTGTCGCCTGACGCCTCGTTCTGCTGCTTGTCGCCAGAAGCTTTTTGGGCGGGCCTGGCTTTAACGGCGGTGCGTAGTAAGCGGTCGAAGGTGCGCTGGACTTCTTCGTCGCGGTGCGTGGTTAGACTGCTGATTTCTTCTTCGAGTTTTTTCAGGCGCGCGGTCAGGCGGTCGCGTTCCAGCTCCCGCTGCGTCAACCGCACGTCGGCCCGTTCGGTCAGGGCCGCCTTGAGCTCCTCTTGCAACTCTGGCCGGTCTTCCAAGCTCAGCCTGGCGGTCAACAAGCGGATGCGCGAATCGAGCTGCCACGCTCGCAGCTCCAAGCCATATCGCTCGGGATCGCGCTCGCGCACGTTTTCCAACCGCTGGCTATCGCGGTAGAGCTCTTTGACGGCTTGCTGATACTCTTTTTTCTTCGTCGCCTTGAGTCGCTGGAGCAACTCGACAAGGTCGGGATGGTGCTCGCGTACGAGCACCAAGGCGGCTTGTTCGCGATCGTCGTTCGACGGCTTTTCGGGTCTCTTGCTCGCGGCCTTTGGCTTCTCAACGACTTGCTTGTTGCGCGGGTTGGCCGGATTCGCCTGCTTTTTATCGGCCTGCCTTTTGTCAACGTGCTTTTTATCAGCCGGCTTTTTTTCGGGCTGCTTCTTTTCCACCGGCTTGGCATCGGCCTGCTTTTGATCCGCTTCGGGATGGCCGCCGACAAGCGGTGGTTCATCGGCCAAAACGAGCGGCGCGCAGGCAAAACAAAGCACGGCGGCCACGGCTCTAGCTTGGGTCAGCTTGTGCGGCATGGAGTTAGCCCTCTTGCGGAGTTTCATTTGATGAACCGGCCGGCTGTAAGGGTGGAGTCGTCACCGCTTCAAACAACCAGTCTGGTTCGGTGGAAAGCACGGGAGTGAGCAATTCGCCATGCGAATCAACCAAGGCCACCTCGTCGGATTCGCTTGTTGCATCGTCTGCATCGTTTGCGTCCGCAGGTTCCTCGAGATCGGCCAACAACGTCGAATTAAGCCAGGCTACGGCAAGTTGCCTTTCGCCATCGAGAGAGGTCTCGTCGGTGGAGCCCGGGTTGTGAGCAACTTCAGGCCCTTGCTGGGCGAGCCTTTGTGGGCGGCCGAAATCAGACACGCCGACCACGATGGCGACGCTGGCCGCAATGGCCAGCCCAGCCCAGAGAGCGGGCCGCCGCCAGACGCGATCGACGCTTGACGCGGGTAAGCGCTCGAACGGCACATCATTCGCCCCGCACGAGGCGACACAAGACCGCTCTCGATCGCCTTCGGCCAGGGCGGTCGTGGTGACTTGACAGATTAACACCGCTTCAGCCAGAGCTTCACGGGCGACCTGGTCTTCGGACAGGCGGGCTTCAAACGCGTCGCCTTCGGCTGACGACATGTCGCCCAGCACGTAGATAGTCGCCTCAAGCAGGAGTCGATCGTATTCAGGGGTTGTCATGGTCGTCTCCCGGCAGCAAGCGTTCGCGAAGTCTCTTGAGCGCCGCTTGCATCCGCCATAGCACTGTGCCCAAGGGCACGTTCAATTCTTTCGCGATTACGGCAAACGTCTTTTGTTCATAAAGCCGCAGGTACACCACTTGCCGCTGTTCGGCGGGCAAGCCTTCCAGGGCCGTTTTTGCCCGTTCGACCTCTTCTCGCCGACTGCTGATCTCTTCCGGCCGTTCGCTGTCAACCGGCCCGCGGCCCCACCATGCCAATTTATCGTACGCCCGCGATTGCACTCCTTGCCGCCTTCGCAGCGCCAAAGCTTCGTTCAGGGCTACGCGAAATAGCCAGCCCCGCAACGATTCCTCGGCCGTATGGCCCTGCTCGAGCGCTTTGACGAAGGTGGCCTGCACCACGTCGTTCGCCAGGTGCGCATCGTGCAGCACCCCCACCGCCAGGCGGTGCAACTCGTCGCCGCACTCCGCGTGCAGCGCAGCGATTCGTTCGGGGGCGATTTTGCGGTCATCCGCCAAAGTCAAGGGATGCTCCCGGCTGCCGGCTGCCCCATTTCCGGCCATTTTAGAGATATGATGCGCCGGGCGGCAGGTTTATTGGGCCGCCTTGCCCCGCAGTTTGGGTAATTAGTGACGGCGTGAAATTTGCGGCCTCTCTGCTGGGTTATGGCGGGGAACAAGGGCAATGTTCCCTGGCGCCACGCAACGTATTTTGGGCCGCTCGCCACGGAGGTATTTATGATCGCAAGAGCACGCGCACTTTTGACAGGTATTGGTTTGGGCGCAGGATGGATGTACTTCTTCGACCCGCAGTACGGCAAACGCAAGCGAGCGTTTTTCCGTGACCAATGGTTGGGCAGCCTCCACCGCGCGACCGCGTGGTTCGATAAGGCCGTGCGAGACCTGCGCCATCGGTTGGAGGGAACCGTGGCCGAAGCCACGGGCATGTTCGACGTGGGCGTCCCCTCCGACGAAAGGCTGGTTGAGCGAGTCCGGGCCAGGCTGGGCCATGTCGCCTCCCACCCGCGGTTGATCGACGTCGATGCCTGCGACGGCCATATCGCACTTTCCGGGCACGCACCGGCCAAGGAGATCGGACGCATCGTGCGCAGCATCTCGAACGTTCGCGGGGTGCGGTCGATCGACAACCAATTGGACGACCGGTTGGGTCCAGGAGTTTCGCCCGAGAGCGATCATCGCCGCGTCGCGGCGCCCATCGACCTGATGCGTGAGAACTGGGCGCCGGGCACCCGCCTGGCCATGGGCACGTTGGGCGGCATGCTGATGCTGAACTGCATGGTCCGCCGCACGCCTTCGGCCATCCTGATGGGCACGCTGGGCTTCGGCCTCTTCGTGCGCGCTGTCGGCAACCGCGAGATAGGCGGTCTGATCAAAGAGGGGACGGCGTCGACTCGTCCGCTTCGCGACAGCCGATCTAAGCGACAGCAAACAGCCCCCGCTCGTTAAGAGGCCAAACTCCGGCGCAAGGGTGTGATAGCGGCGAAAGGCTGTAGCCTGGGGCATTAGTCCTCGTTGTTCTAGGCAAGTCCGATGCCGCGGCCCTTGCCGTCTCCAGTCCCGTAGGGACGGCAGAGTTTAGCCGTGGGCGCAAGCCTGGCGCAAGCCCACGGACAAAGACGCCAACGATCCGCATAGCCGCGTAGCGGCGAGAGAGCGCGTGGTGCGCTAACTCTGTCGCCGCTACGCGGCTTGCGTAATCTATCGCATCCGCACCGTGGGCTTGCGCCCACGGCTAAACTATCTCGCCGCTACGCGGCTGACAGGCAAGATGTGTAGAACAACGAGGGCTTGCGCCCCATGCTACAGCAAGCCTCCGTTGCGCGGTTATCACCAAACCGCGCGGGAACCAAAACCTGCTCAGCACGTTCGTACCAAAAGCGTCCATTCTGCGCAGGCCAGTCCCACCCATGCCTTACTTTCGCCCGCCGGTCACGGCTTGCAAATGTTCTTTCAAAAACTCGGCGAGCTCGGCGGCGGAGACTTCGTCGCTGGAGCGGAACTTGAGCTTCACGATGTCTTTGTCGGGACGATCGGTCGTCAGCTCGCGCTCGGCGCCAAGCATGGCCATGCGGCCGAGCGCGAAACGGTTCTTGGGGCCGGTTAACACCAGGTCGAGCGCAGAGGGACGCTTGGTGTGAATCGTCGCCCAAGGTTCTCCGGGACCATTGATGAAGAGATGTACCACCTGTTGATTGTTCCAGAGAAATTGCCCTTCAGGCGCCGTTTCGGCCAGTAGCTCACAGAGCTCTTCCAACACGTCAACCTCCCACGAGACTTTCTTACCCGGCGGAAAGCCCTTGCGCGAGAGGTGCCATTTTCGGCCCAGCACCTTCCAGGGCATCACGTCCTCGGGCTGCTGCTGCACGCGCTCGGTAAAGGCCCGGAATCCATCGACCGCGCGCTCCAGAAATTGCCAGAAGGCCGGCCGGTCGATCTCTTCATAGGAGTGTACGGCCAACTGCACCTCCTGCCAGGGGCCGCGAAGCTGCTTGCACTTCACACGCGGCTCGCTGCCGTAAACCGGCAGATGGTGCATTTCGTTGAGCGGCTTCAGGTCGAGCTGAGTAATCAGGTCGTCGCGCTGAAAGGTGCGTTTGGCGACGCGGAATTTGAGCTTCAAGAGCCACTCTTCGCCCGTGATCGCGTGCAAGAACCAGCCGTCGGCCTTCTTCGGCGCGCAGATTTCAACGACGGTCCGGGCGTTCCAATCGGTCGGACTGAAATCGCCAAGCTCGTGGACGCGGTCGACGACCGTTGCCAGGATCTTGCCGTCCCAGCGGCACGGCTGCCCATTGCGGCCCACACGCTCGCGGGTGTGCCATTGCCGCCCATCGAGCTCCCAAGGCATTTGCGCCTCTTTGCCGACCTCGGTAATGTCCAAATCACCCGATCGTTGTTCTTCTTGAGCGGCAAAGTCGTGCAGCTTGCGCTCGACATGCGGTCCCGCTGCCAGCACCGGCGCCAACATCTCGCCGGTATAAGAGCGATAAAGGTTGCCAGGCGGGTTGCGGCCGGAATTCTCACGAATTCTGCTACTTCCCCTTGTCTCCTTGCCTCCTCGTCTCCTTGTCTTCGCCGCCTTCCCATTGAGTCCCAGCGCCGCCGCGGCCCGCTTGGCATGCTCCACCATCTCCTCCGGTGTGCCGGCAGCGACGACGTGTCCGCCACCCTCGCCCGCCTCGGGGCCCATGTCGATGATCCAATCGGCCGTCTTGATCACATCGAGGTTGTGCTCGATGACGACGACCGTGTTTCCCAAGTCGACCAGTCGGTTGAGCACGTCCAAGAGCTTGGCCAGATCGTCGAAGTGCAGACCGGTCGTCGGCTCATCGAGCAGGTAGAGCGTCTGACCCGTGTCGGGCCGCGCGAGCTCGGCCGCCAGCTTGACGCGCTGGGCCTCGCCGCCCGAGAGTGTCGGGGCGGGCTGCCCGAGACGGACGTAATCAAGGCCCACGTCGCACAGCGTCGCCAGCACACGGCGGATTTTGGGAATGTTCTCGAAGAGTTTTACTGCCCGGCCGCAGGGCATGTCGAGCACGTCGGCGATGCTCTCGCCTTTGTAGCGCACGCCCAGCGTTTCTTGGTTGTAACGTCGGCCGCGGCATTCGTCGCACTCGACCCACACGTCGGGCAAGAAGTGCATCTCGATGCGAAGTTGGCCGTTCCCCTCACACTTCTCGCAGCGCCCGCCCGGCACGTTGAAGCTGAACCGCCGCGGCGTGTAGCCGCGCAGCTTGGCGTCGGGCAATTGCGAGTACAGAGCGCGGACTAGTTCGAACACGCCGGTGTAGGTGGCCGGATTCGAAGTGGGGGTATTGCCCAGCGGCTGCTGATCGACGCGGATCACCTTGTTGATCAGCTCGACGCCGCGAAGAGCGTCGTGCGGGGCCGGAAACGTCCGCGCACGGTGCAGCGTGCGGGCCAACGAACTGTACAGCACGTCTTCGATCAGCGAGCTTTTGCCGCTGCCGCTCACGCCGGTGATGGCCGTCAGCGTACCCAGCGGAATGCGAGCATCCACACCGCGCAGGTTGTTATGCCGCGCGCCGATGACTTCCAGCCAACCGCCGCCCGGCGGCTCGGGCAAATCAACGGCTGTTCGCACGGCTTTGCTCGATAGCGCCACGCCGCGCCGCGCCACCGCCTTGGCCACGCGGGCGAACGATTCGGTCGCCGCATAATCGCCATTCGACGCGACGCTCTTCTTTGACCGCTTTTTTTTGACGGTCGTCCCTTCGTTACCTTCCGCGACGGCACGTGGCGGCGGCATCCTGCGATTGATGGGCACACCGATGGCCTTGGTGCCGCAGAGGTATGGCCCCGTGACCGACGCCTTCTGCTTTGCTACTTCGGCCGACGTGCCGCGTGCCACGATCTGCCCGCCGTGCTCACCCGCGCCGGGGCCGAAATCCAAGAGCTGGTCGGCGCTCTCCACCACTTCGCGGTCGTGCTCGACCATCAACAGCGTGTTGCCCAGGTCGCGGAGCTTGACGAGCGCCTTGAGCAGCCGGCGGTTGTCGCGCGGGTGCAAACCGATGGTCGGTTCATCGAGCACGTAGAGCACACCCGTCAGCCCGCTGCCGACCTGGCTGGCCAGGCGAATGCGCTGCGCCTCGCCGCCCGAAAGCGTCGGCGCGGCACGGTGCAACGTGAGGTATTCCAGGCCCACGTCGACCAGGAACTGCAAGCGGTTGGTGACTTCGCGCACCAACTCGCCGGCGATCTTTCGCTCCGAGCCGGTGAGCTTCAGTCCCGACGTTTGTTCCAGCAGTTTGCCCAGCGGCGTGCGGCAGACTTCGTCCATCGTCTGCCCGCGAAAGCGCACGGCTGCTGCTTCGTCGCGAAGCCGGCTGCCGCCGCACGTCGAACATTCCACCTGGTCGACCAGGTGATCGAGCCGGCTGCGAAACAGCGGCGATAGTCGCGATGCCTCTTCCAACGCCGGGTAAACGCCTTTGTATTGAAAGCGATAAAGTGGCTGGCCGGTCTTTCGCTTGCCGGCCGGATAAACGGGTATCCAATCTTCGCCCGTGCCGTGCAGTACGAGGCGGCGATGCCGGGCGTTGAGTTGGTCGAAGGGCACGTCGATGGGTACGCCGGTATGCGCGGCGAAGGCATCGATGAGCGGGCGGCAGTAGGGGTTCTCGGGCTCGGGCCAGACCGCCACGGCGCCGTCGGCCAGGCTTAACTTGGGATCGCGCAGTAGGGCCGCCGTGTTCGCCCCAGTCTGAGTGCCCAATCCTTCGCACGACCCACACCAGCCGAGCGAGCTATTGAATGAGAAATGGTGCGGCGTGAGCGGCTCGAAGCTGCGCCCGCACTTGTCGCAGGCGCGATGCTGGCTGTGTACTTCCGTCCGCCAGCTTTCTTCGGCCACGTCGTCCGACGGATAGGCAACGTGCAAGACGCCGCGGCCGAGACTGAGGGCGCTTTCGACGCTGTCGGCAATGCGCGAGCGGTTGTTCGTCCGCACGACGGCGCGATCGATGAGCACCTCGACGAGGTGTTTGCGCCGGCGGTCGATCTTGGGTGGTTCTTCGACCGAGTAACTCAAGCGATCGACCCGCATGCGCGGATACCCTTTTTCGCGAATCTCCTGCCAAAGCGTGTCGTAGTTTTCGCCCACCTGGATTTCGATCGGGGCCATCAAATAGAGCTTCGTGCCCTCTTCGTGGGCCATGATTTTGTCGATTACTTCGTCGGCCGACTGGGTGCCGATCGGCACGTCGCAATCGGGGCAATACGCCTTACCCAGCCGCGCGAATAAAATCCGCAGGTAGTCGTAAATCTCGGTGACGGTGCCGACCGTCGAACGGGGCGTGTGGCCGAGATGTTTTTGTTCGATGGCAATGGCCGGCGACAGCCCTTCGATGTGTTCGACCTGCGGCTTTTGCATCTGCCCCACGAACTGCCGGGCATAAGAGCTCAGGCTTTCGACATAGCGCCGCTGCCCTTCGGCATAGATCGTGTCCATCGCCAGCGAGCTCTTGCCCGAGCCGCTTTGACCGCAGCAGACGGTGATCTGGTCGCGTGGAACCTCGACGTCAATGGACTTCAGGTTATGCTGTCGCGCACCGACGACCTTGATTTTGGTGCTGTACGTTGGGTTTGGGCTCGTTGAAGTAGGGGCACCGTCCGACGGGGCGTCAGGACATGGAGACAAGGGGACAAGGGGACAAGGAGATTCGTGATCGCCATCCTGCTCCTTGTCTCCTTGTCTCCTCGTCCCCTTGTCGTCCTCAACTACCTGAAGGTGCCGCTTCAGTGCCTGTCCCGTGTGCGACTCCACGACCTCCATCACCTCCTCGGGCATGCCGCAAGCGACGACCCGCCCGCCTTCTTCGCCGCCTTCGGGACCGAGATCGATCAGCCAATCAGCGGTCTTGATCACGTCGAGATTGTGCTCAACAACCAACACCGTATTGCCGGCTTCGACGAAGTCGTGTAGCACCTTGAGCAGCATGCGAATGTCGGCAAAGTGCAAGCCCGTCGTCGGCTCGTCCAAAAGGTAGAGTGTTTTCCCGGTGCTCTTTTTGACCAGCTCTCGGGCCAGCTTGATGCGCTGCGCCTCGCC
>DASSFG010000444.1:0-11157 GCA_035694685.1 Pirellulales bacterium | reverse complement strand
ACTCGCTTCACTCGTCCCACCCTACACCAGCAACTCACTGTTAGGACGCTACCCGAAGCCTGTGCAAGGCCGAGTGCGACGCCGAAAGAGTGCGAGGCAAAACCTTTAGCGCGCGTGAAAAGGTTTTGTACTTTCGCCGCGTAGCTCCATGCCGCGAAAAGGTGGCCTGAGGCATATCTGTCAAACTATTCAATAACCGCGCATCCGCCTGCCCTGGCTTAACTTCAGACAAAGCCGAGCGCCGATGCCGGCCGGCTAACTGATTGCGCACGGCCCACGGTACAGCGTGTGCCTTACGCAACGCGTGGCGGCCGCAGTTCGGCGGCCGCTTGCTTACGGACGGCATTAGCTTGCTTGCGGAACAGTAATGAATCCAATTGTCTTTGCCATGCGGCACCCGATCACGACCATGATGCTGGTCGTGGCGCTCATCAGCGGCGGCGGGTTGGCTTATAGCCGCATGCGGGTGGATATATTTCCCTCGCTCAACGTACCCAAGATTTACGTGTTCTTGGATTACATCGGCATGAGCCCCGACCAGGTCGAGGGTTTCATCGTCAATCAACTCGAACTTTACTTCCAGTACGTTGACGGCATCGAAGACATCAACACCCGCAACATCCAGCAGGTGGCGCTCTGCGAGCTCTCGTTCTTCCCCGGCACCGACATGGGCCAGGCCATGGCCCAGGTGGTGGCCATGTCCGACCGGGCCATGTCGTGGATGCCCAAGGGCACGCTGCCTCCCATGATCATGCGCATGGATTCGGGCAGCGTGCCGGTGGGGTATCTGGTGTTCGAAAGTGATAAGACTTCTCTTGGGGCCATGGGCGACCTTGCACAGAACGTCATCCGGCCGCTGGTGCAGAAATATGTGCCCGGCACGGTGGCCATTTCGCCTTTCGGCCCCAACATGCGGTCGATCGTTGTCAATGTCGATCCGCAGAAACTGCTGACTTACAACCTCCGCCCGGAAGATGTCATTCAGGCACTGGCGAAGGGAAATACGATCATCCCCGCCGGTAATATCTATGTGAAAGATTCGATGCCGATCGTAAGCAACAACGCCACGGTCGATAACATCCAGCGGATGGGCGACATACCGCTGAAGCTCGGGCAGAACGTCTACCTGCGCGATGTCGCCAGCATTTTGGACGACACCGACATCACCTATGGCTACGCGCTGGTCAACGGCAAGAAATCGGTTTACCTGCCCATCATCAAGAAAGACACCGGCTCGACGCTGACGGTGGTGGCCGATGTGCGCAAGTCGATGGAGCTGTTCCGCAACGCCATCCGCCCCGACATGTATCCGGAGGTCAAACTCAGCTTTCAGTTCGACGAGTCACCGACGGTCATCGCCGCCGTCGAAAGCGTGGCCACTGAAGGACTGATCGGCGCCTGCCTCACGGGCCTGATGATCATGCTCTTCCTGGGCGATATGCGCAGTGTGATCGTCGTGGTTTCTAACATCCCGCTCGCCTTGCTCGGCTCGCTCTTCGGCCTGTGGCTGACCGGCAACACGATCAACATCATGTCTTTGGGCGGACTCGCGCTTGCCATCGGAATCTTGGTCGATGAAGCAACGGTGGAAGTTGAGAATGTGCATGCGCAGATGGCACGTACGCCGAAGGTCGCCTCGGCGGTGCTGCACGGCAACCTGATCACGGCCGTGCCACGCTTGCTGGCCTTGCTCTGCATTCTGTCGGTGTTCATCCCGGCGTTCATCATGGAAGACCCGCTACGGTCGCTGTTCATGCCGCTGACGCTCGGTGTCGGTTTCGCCATGATCTCGTCGTACCTGCTGTCCAGCACCTTCGTGCCGATCATGTGCGTGACGCTGTTGAAGCACATGGGTCACCATGAGGGCGAAGAGCATGGCGGCATCTTCGGGCGGCTGCTCAAGGTCTACAAGAAACTTGTGAGCTGGTTCGTAAAATTGCGGTGGATCGTCGTGCCGGCGTACATCGCCGGCTGCGTGCTGATCATCGGCGTGCTGGGTGTGCAGGTGGGCACCGAGCTGTTTCCGCAGGTCGACTCCGGGCAATTCGTGCTCCGCTTTCGGCCACCGCCCGGCTCGAATTTCGAGCTGACACGGCAGATGGCCGTGAAATGCCTGGAGGTCATCGAACAGGAAGCGAAGCCCGAAAACATCGACATTTCGATGGGGTTCGTCGGCCAAGTCGCGCCGAACTTCGGCATCGACAACATGGTGCTCTTCATGCGCGGGCCCGACGACGGGCAGTTGCGTGTGGCTTTGAACGAAGAGAGCGGCATCAAATTGGCGAAGTTTCGCGAGACGTTGCGCAAGGTGCTGCCCGAGCGGGTCGTTCCCTGGTTGGCGAGCCGCCTGGAACAGGGCGGACTTTCGCCTTCCGAGGCCGAACAGCAGGCTCGCCTGGCGACGTTCGGTTTTCAGCCCGGCGACATCGTGACCAACGTCATGAGCTTCGGCTCGCAGACACCGATTGCCGTGCGACTGGTGGGCACCGACCTGAAACTCGTCCGTGAACACGCCGAAAAAATCGCGGCCGAAATGAAAAACATCAAGTACCTGCGCGACGTGGGGTTTGAGCAGCAGCTCGACTACCCGTCGGTCGAAGTCGCCATCGACCGCGAGAAGGCCGGCCTCAGCGGCGCCACGGTCGACGACGTCGCGCGGGCGATGGTGATGGCCACGTCGTCGACGCGCTTTACCAACCTCAACTATTGGATTGACGTCAAGACCGGCTTCGACTATCTCGTGCAAATCCAAGTGCCGCCGTTGCGCATGGAAAAGCCGGAAGACGTGGAAGTACTGCCGCTGGAATCCGTGAATCCGCTGGTAAATCTGATGGTCCGCGACGTGGCCACCGTGAAAAAAGGCGTGCGGCCCGGCGAGCTCGACCGCGACATGTCGCAGCGCTACGTGACGCTGACCGCCAACGTGGAAGGCGAAGACATGGGCCGGGCCTCGCGGCAGGTGCAAGCGGCGATTGACTCCGCCGGCGTTCCTCCCCTAGGAGTGCGCGTGGAGCTGATGGGCCAATTGCCGCCGATGCTCGCCATGTTCAAGGCGCTCAGCATCGGGCTGGCAGTGGCGGTGTTTGTGATCGTCGTGTTGTTGACCGGCTACTTCCAATCACCGCGGCTGGCGCTCATTTCGATCGGTGCCGTGCCCGGCGTGCTGGCGGGCATCGCCACCATCCTGTACTGCACGAACACTTCGCTGAACATTGAGTCGTTCATGGGTTCGATTATGTGCCTGGGCGTTTCGGTGTCGAATTCCGTGATGCTCGTCACCTTTATGAGCGACCACTGGAAGGGCGGCTCGCACGCGGTGGAGGCCGCTATTGTCGGCGCCGGCGAGCGGCTGCGGCCAATTCTGATGACCGCCTGTGCGATGACCGTAGGCATGGTGCCGATGGCCCTGGCGCTGGAGCGCGGCAGCCAGATGCAGGCGCCGCTGGGTCTGGCCGTGATCGGCGGGCTGGTGATGTCGACCTTTGCCACGCTGCTGGTGCTGCCCTCCGTCTTCGCGGTGGTCATCGGCAATCGCAAGGCCACGTCGCCCTCGATGTATCCCGACGACCGCGAAAGCGCCCATTACGACCCACACGTCTTCGACACCGAACATAAGGCGGGCCACGGCGAAACGGCGCACGCTGGCGAACATGCCGCCCACGGTGTAGAACAACCTGCCGCGCCCACTGCCGAGTCGGTTGGGCCGGAGAAGAAGACGGGAGCGGCCGGGCCCGACCCCAAGTTTGACAAAGTGTTGGCCTTCCCCTGGAACCCGGCGGCGATCGCAACCGACCCCTTCGTAACGCACCACACGCAAGAAGAGATGCTCGACACGTTGGGCTTTAACGCCAAAGACGTGTCGCCACAAGACAGATCGGCCGCTGAGGAGGCCAATCCGCCGAGAGAGGATGGGGAGAAATGAACATCTGTCGAACAGGAGCGCGTCGCAATTGGTCGTTTAACCGCGAGCCAACGGCTAGCGCGGACGTTGCCCCGTGTTTGAGCCTGATCGTTCGACTGGACGTCGCTTGGCAAAGAAGCCCCGCGGGCGCCGTTGGCGGCCGGTTAAACGATTCAATGTTCCGCACGCCCAAAGCCACACCCCTGTAACCCCAGGTTACCGCCGCCCGCCGCGAATAATGCACTACACTATCAGAGGAATTTCACTGATGTATCGGCCCTTTTCCTGGAGATCGCTTATGAGCCGCACCGAGTGGCGCGTCTCGATTGGCCGCCGAGCTTGTGCCGGCGGACTCGTTCTGGCCTTGCTCCCCGTGCTTGCCTTGCCGGGTTGCAGTCGGCAACAATCGCAGAAGATGGAGGAAGTGACGCAGGTCGTCGAACCCTTGAGCGTGCGCGTGACCCAGCCGCAAACGCGCGACATCGTGCGCGTCGTCGGACAGCCGAGCTTCGTGGAAAGCTACGAACGCACCTCGATCTATCCCAAGCTGAGCGCCTACATCAAGAAGTGGTACGTCGATATCGGCGACAAGGTGAAGAAAGACCAGGTGCTGGCCGACCTGTTCGTGCCCGAAGTCGAGGAAGATTGCCAGACCAAGTTCGAGGCCGTCGAGCTGGCCGAAGAGCAGGTGAAGCTGGCCGAGGAGAAAGTCAAAGTGGCCGACGCCAACGTGGAGGTCGCCGCGGCCCGTCTCGAGTCGGCCAAGGAAATCCTCGATCAATACGAGGCCCAGGTCGCACGCTGGGGCAAGGAGGTGGCGCGGCTCACGCGCGAGGTAAAGCTGGGCCACGTCGATGCTCGCGTGCTGCGTGAATCGGAAAGCCAGCTCAAGTCGAGCGAAGGCGCGCGCGACGCCGCGCTGGCCGAGATTGAACGGGCCGACGCCGACCTGACGTCGAAGACGGCCACGTTCGATCAGGATGAAGTCGGCGTTGAGGTGGCCAAGGCAGCGGTCGAAGTTGCCCGCCACGACTACCTGCGCGTCAAGGCCCTGGTCGATTGGTACTTGAAGCTCTATGCTCCCTACAACGGCGTCGTGGTGGCCCGCAACGCCAACACCTGGGACTTTGTGCTGCCGGCCACGGGCGATCCCACGGCCGATCGTTACCGCGATCCCAACAAGTCGCCCAGCGGATCGGCCGCTCCGGTCTACGTGATCGACCGCACCGACGTGGTGCGCGTGTTCGTCGACATTCCTGAGCAAGACGCCAATTTCGTGCGGGCAGGCACCAAGGCCACCGTACTGGCCAAGTCGTATCTCGACGACCCGGTGATCGGCAGTGTGACGCGCACCAGTTGGGCGCTGAACGTCAAGAGCCGCACGCTACGTGCGGAGATCGACCTGCCGAACACAGGCAACAAGGTGCCCGAAGACCTGCCCCGGAGCACGCGCGAGGCGATGGCCCAGATCGAGATGCCCAAGACCGACACGGAGATCCTGCCGGGCATGTACGCCTACGGCAAAGTGATCATCGAACGGCCCGGCGTGCTGGCCTTGCCCGTGGCCGCTTTGGTCCATAGCGGCGACCAGACGTTTTACTGGAGCTACGAAAACGGCAAGGCGGTGCGGACGGAAGTGCAGACCGGCGTCAGCGACGGCCAATGGGTGGAGGTCACCAACCGTCGCCTGAACGCTTCGCGTGATGTGGAGATCCACAACGCCAGCTTCAACGTCTTGACGAAGGTCTCGAAGGAGCTGGAGCCATTTTCCGAGGACGTGATTTGGGTGCCTTGCGACGGCTCGGAACAAGTGATCGTGGGCGAACTCGGCGCGCTAACCGATGGCGCGCCGGTGCAGGTGACTCCCTCGCCAAGCCAAGAGGAGATTGCAGCGTCGGATACCCGAAAAGCCACGAGCATGTAGGGTGGGACAATCTCAATGACGAATGACCAATGACGAATGACGAATGAATGACGAAATCCGAATGACGAATGATAAAGAGTCGAGCAGGCCTTCCGAGATAAATATGACTCAAACAGTTGCTTTTCGACATCTTCGCGGCTGTCGCTGGCTGGCCGGCGTTTTGGTCGCCTCTGCGACGGTCGCCGGCTGCCACCACGAAGAGAAAGCGGAAGTACGCAGCGTTTCCGAGCCGCCTACGGTGCAGGTCATGCGACCGCAAACGCGCGACATCGTGCGCGTGGTGGGGCAGCCGAGTTTCGTCGAAGCTTACGAACGTACCTCCATTTATCCGAAGCTCGCGGGCTACATTCAGAAGTGGTATGTCGATATCGGCGATAAGGTGGTAAAGGATCAGGTGCTCGCCGACCTGTTCGTGCCCGAGATCGTCGAGGAATGGAAGAAAAAAGGCGCCACGGTCGAGTACGACCGCAAGCGCGTCAAGCTGGCCGAAAAGACGGTGTTGGTGGCGGCCGCCGACGTGAAGGTGGCCACGGCCAACGTCAAGGCGGCCAAGGCCACCTGGGCGAAGTACCGCGACGAGGCGGTGCGCTGGGAATCGGAAGTCAAGCGATTGAGCGGCGAGGTGGATCGCGGCGTGGTCGATCCGCAGGTGTTGCTCGAGTCGGAAAACCGGCTCCGCGGCTGCCTCGCTTCGCGGCAAGCGGCGGGGGCCGACGTCGTCAAAGCCGAGGCCGACTTGCAATCGAAAAAGGCCACGCTCGGCGAAGATCAGGTGGCGGTTAAGGTCGCCACGGCCGACGTGGAAGTGGCCGAAAGCGACTGGAAGCGCTTGGGCGCCTGGGCCGACACCGGCCCCGGTCAAAAGCCGTACATTAAGCTCTTCGCTCCCTTCGACGGCGTGGTGGTGGCCCGCAATGCCAACACCTGGGACTTTGTTTTGCCCGCCACCGGCGACCCATCTGCCGATAAGAATGCCCCTTATCTTTCGCCCAGCGGCCAGTCGGCGCCGATCTACGTCATCGACCGCACCGACGTACTGCGCATTTTTGTCGACATACCCGAACACTCGGCCAACTACGTTCACGTCGGTTCCAAGGGCGCCGTGATGATCAAGGCCTTCCGCGATCAACCTTTGATCGGCGCCGTCACGCGCACGAGTTGGGCGCTGCAGGTCGATAGCCGCACGCTGCGCGTGGAGATCGATTTGCCCAACGTCGGCAGCCCGATACCCGATGACCTGCCGCCCGTCGTCCACGACGCGATCTCGGAGGTCAAGCTGCCCAAGACCGAAAGCCAGATACTGCCGGGCATGTACGCCTACGGCAAGGTCATCATCGAGCGGCCACACGTCTACGCCTTGCCGAAAGCCGCGCTGTTCCACGTCGGAGAGCGGACGTATTGCTTTACCTATGAAAAAGGCAAAGCGGTGCGCATCGAGGTCGAGACCGGCCTGAGCGACACCAAGAACAAATGGGTGGAGGTGACCAACCATCGCCGCGTAGAAGGAATCAAGGCGCCGGTCAGCAACGCCAGTTACGCCGGCCCCGGCCCCGCAGCGGTTGCCCGGCACGATACCGATGAGAGCCGGCTCGACGACGCCGGCTGGTCGCCCTTCGACGGCACTGAGGAAGTAGTCGTAGGCGACCTTTCGATTCTCACCGACGGCGAAGCTGTTCACGTCGGCGGGGCCGTCAGCGAGACGAAAACGGGCGAGATGCAAGACCCGCACGGGGTCTGACGCTTGGGTTTCGCGAACGCAAATACGGCAGTCACATCGATCGAGGCGTACGCCACACCTGGCGCAGTGCTGTGGGAGAATTGGCATGGGGAACGGAATCGAGAACCGTACGCAGCAATCCTACGTCATCAATCTGTCGAATCTCCGACAACAGCGCGAGCCCGGTCTGGCCGAACTTGATGCGCAGCGCCACTTCGATTCCCGCCAACAGGCCCTCCTCGCGGCCTTTCGCCGATCCTTTCTCAAGTCCGACGCGCTCCGCCGTGGTGATGTAAGACATGCCTTTCTCCTGCTCAAAGTCGTGAATGTCTTGCCGCTTGAGTTTACGGGCAAAAGGGACCGGCAGAACGATCGCCAGCACCTGGCGATGGCCAAGCTGGCGAACGGCGCTCACCTCGGTGGCGCAGCGGCTCGTCGATGGGTTGACGTCGGCCGACACGGTACGCTACGTGCTCCGCTCCGGGGCTGACAGCGAGAAACTGGTTTCGGCATCCTGCCTGACTTATAATGTGCCTGCTTTTACGATGGGCGATGGTCCGCCCAGACATGTTGATGGAAGCAGGCTCATGGCCAAGCGATATAAGCTCGAAGAAGGGGCACTCGTTCACGGCACTCCCTACCGTTTGGTTCGACTTCTTGGCAAGGGTGGGCACGGTCAGGTTTGGCTGGCGACGAACCCTGAGACACACACCCAGTATGCCTTGAAGTTCGCCGAGACTGAAAAAGCGCAACTGACCCTGCGAAACGAGGCAAGGCATCTCGCCAGGTTGCAGCGTGCCAACCTGCTAGAGGGCTTCGTCAAGCTGCACGATTTCTTCCCCAACGCGAAGCCGTTCCCTTGCATCGCCCTCGAATACGTCGACGCCGATGATTTCCGCAAGGCGCTCACGCGGCGGTTTGAAGAAGTGATAAAGATCCGTTCTCTCCGTTCGATGCCGCCGAGATCGTCTACGAACTGGCAACCATCGTCGCTCGAATTCATGCGCTGCCGGACCCAATCATTCACCGCGACTTGAAGCCGTCAAACATCTTTCTTTTGAACGAAGGGCGACCTTGGAAGTTCAAGGTCACCGACTTTGGTATTGGAACGCTGGGGGTGGACGAAGAACGCGCGAGAGAGCTCACGCTCTCTGATCCGGGACGCCAAATCTATGACCACACCTACGCCTACGCCTCGCCGGAACAGCGCGACAAGAGCAACCAGAGCGAGCCATCCGACGATGTGCATGCTCTCGGCGTGATCTGGTGCGAATTGTTGTGGTACGACCACGACGAGTTTGAGCAGTTATTCCACTGCTTTGGCCCGCCGAATTACAAACCGAATCCGCCTAAACTGGAGGAGCTGCGGCAGGTACTCATAAACACGGGCATGACTTCGGAACAAATCGAGTTGATTGAATCTTGTGTCGGCACAAAAAAGCAACGACCAGAAAACGCTGGGGTACTTGCCAATCGAATCCGCGAACTGTTTCCCATTTGTCGATATGCGGTTCTTGAAGATGCAGCGGCCGTTGAAAGGCTGCGAGCGAAAGACAAAGACTGTACGAAAAAGCTTGCCAAGATGTGCGACGAAAAATGGTCAGTTTGGCAAGAAGGGGTGAATCACAAATTGCCGGAGGCGGGCTGGCTCGCTTGTTTGTGCGCCGAGCATGGCATCGTCGACGGCAATCCTTGTTCGAATCCTGTCTTGTTCGACGCGCTTGATCTCTTTGCGAGGGCTGCGGAGGACGGGTTCGCACCCGCGCAATTTGACAAAGGTTTGATGGCTTTGAGCGCCGACGGCGGCCTATCGCAGCTCTTTTACTCCGACCGACCAGGTGCGCTAAGATGGCTGAGACGAGCGGCCGACAACGGGCACGCGGAGGCAGCCCATCGACTGTCTGTCCTATTGGGCGAGGCGAAAGGAGTGGACGCATTTGTTTTTCTGGAACGCAAGGAATATGCCTCAACGGGCGTTGCGGTCGGTATCTCACGAGATAGCAATGGAGATCCACATTTTGCTTGGTTTAAGCGACCTCCAGACGGCGAGTATGAAGTGATTTCGCTTCGATCAGATTCTCACTTTAATGTTTCCATGATGTCGGAGGGAGAGATTCATCTTGGCATTCCCAGTAGCTTGTTCGTGACGCTGTCGATCGCGAACACATTGCGGCTATCGCCACTCGCTGAGGATGTACTCAACGAGTGGGGATTGGTGAAACTCGGCGACCTGCTGGATCACTCAATGGCGGAATTGAGCGACGCACTCGGGGCAGACGTCTTCGCCGAAGTAGCAAGCGCGCTCGCGGATCTGTGGCTCGACCCTTGGAAGCTGTGCTCGCAAAAGAGCAGAGAGTATGGCTGCCCAGGACCGTACGCCGGCAATCTCGAGGGCCAACCGAATGTCACCAACGTCAAAATGGAGAGAGTTGCCAACTGCCGTCGCATCGAGATCCGCACCAGCGAGGGGCGACTGATGGAAGTTTACGCCTACGAAGTGGCCAAAGGTGAAAGCGGCTATTGGGTGATAAGTCCCGATCGCGACCAAACGGGGGTTGCCCACGGTTTCATCAAAGGCGTCACGTCATTCGTCCCCGCTGAAAGTATCGCGCGGTATATCGACGTTGACTAGTTCGCGGGCAAGGGCTTGCGAAGTTGGCGGCATCTATCCGGCGAATTCGCCAGGCACCGACTGAAACCAAGCTAACCAACCACGGCGTGCAACACGTTGCCGCCAACCTGCTCCAAGACCGAGCGGCTTAATCGAAACCGTAAAGCTTTTGGAGGCACTCCGCCAAAATCTGTGCGTCGGCGGAGCGAAATTTGTGCGGCTTGAGGCGAATTGCAAGCACATGGGAGGCGAGGCTGCATTTTTCGTGGTAAAATCCACTCCTGCAGAGCAAGCCTTCGCCTTCGACGAGCTAGATACGGCTATGAGAACGCGTGTTCGCTTCAAAGAGTGGTTCCCTGCCAACGAAATGACGGCCAGACGGTCCTTTGACCATTCGCTGAGCAAGTTCAAACCGCCCATCGTGGGCAAACCCGTTGCCATACTCACGGCTTGGCGTGGTGAAGGGTCCCTTGCCGACAATCGCCGGGCCAACGTCGAACTTGAGAAGGATCTCCAGAGCCAGGATTTAGGGTACTATCCCGTTAAAGGGGCTGGGCAAGAACAGCGTCGATTATTGGGCATGTTGCCCTACGTGATACCATCGGGCGAAGAATCGTTCGTCGTTCACCCACGGGGCGAGATGAGCGGAGAAACCTTTGAAACCGTCATCTTGCGGCTTTTGCACAAGTACGACCAATATGCTGCTATGATGAAAGTGCCAACCTCGGAACAGGCATATCTGCTTTATTCGGATGGCAGCCGGGAACAAAAGGGATCGGATGCCGGGCCGACGACGGCCCGAGACAACTACTACACGCAGTTGAAGGGGGGACCACGAGCCGATCCAGAAATGCTTCGGCCCTGGGAAACCTACGGAGAACAAAACCGGTTCAAGCGGTTGGTGAATTGGTGGAGCGGGCGGGCTTTCATGAACAATCCAGCCGATCAGAGCAAAATCGGTCGACGATTCTCGATCAAGAAGCCCCCGCCGCAAGACAAGCCGG
>DASSFG010000443.1:0-7264 GCA_035694685.1 Pirellulales bacterium | reverse complement strand
CCAATGGTCCGCCGCCTTATCCGCGAGAAAATCCGTGCCGAGCGTGTCGATGTGAAAGCCGGCGCGCGTCGTGTCGTCATCGTGGCATTTGAAACAATGAACCGCGAGGAACGGCTTAACGGTCGTTTCGTAGACCGCCTGCGATTCAGAAGACTGCGATTCAGAAGACTGCGATTCAGAAGACTGCGATTCAGAAGTCAGCGATTCAGAAGACGGTGGTCCGGCGAGCGTGGGGGCCGTCAGGAGCGTCCACAGCGCCACTCCCAGGAGCATGGACTGCGGGATTCTCATTCAAAGCTCTCAGCCGAGTATTCCAATTGAGCTTGAGCCCGAAACCGATACGGGCTTTGGCTGGCCACCATTTTACCATTGCACCCCCCCGCCGCGAATACAATGAACCTCATGATTCTGCCTACTTTTCGTGAGGTGCACTGTGGCCGTGCCAGGTGGACATGCTGCGGGTGATGCCCAGCCAATCGCACGTGCGGCGAAACCAACTTGGCGGCAGGAGGCCCTTGCTCACAGGCGTGAGTTTCACTAGCCACGGAGTGAGCACCAATTCTTGCCGTTTCCGCACTGCCCGCACGACCAGCCGGGCAACGTCGGGCGCGTGCAACATACGCGAAAGGTGCGGCACTCGCACGCCCGCCGCCATGCCGGTATCGATGTAGCTCGGGCAAACGGCGGTGACCGCCACGTGGCGGTGTCCCAGGAGCCGGAGTTCCTCGCGCAACGACTCGGAGAAGCCAATCACGCCCCACTTGCTCGAAGCGTAAGTCGTCGCGTATGGCAAGGCGATCAGCCCCGACGCGCTCGAAACATTGACGAGATGGGCTTCGCAGCGAGCGAACATGCCGGGCAAAAAGGCGTGCGTCATCGCCACCTGGCCCAGCAGGTTCACGCGGTACGTAGTGTGATGCTCGTCCAGCGGAACGTCGGTGAAGGGGCCGCCGAAGGCCACACCGGCGTTGTTCACCAAGACATCGAGGGGACCGTGCTCACGCTGCACATGATCGCGGACGTCGAGAATCATGCCGTTGTCAGTAACGTCGAGCGCGTAAGAAGCTGCGGGCCGTCCCGCTTCGCGAAGCAAGGCGAGTGTTTCTTCGAGCGCAGCCGCGTCGCGGTCGGTGACGATCACCTTAGACCCCGCCGCGGCAAAGGCGAGCGCCATCTCTCGGCCCAAACCGTGGGCGGCCCCGGTGATCAAGACGGTCTTATCCCGCAGATCGCGCATGGTGCTATACGTCTCACGGTCGAAGATGAGGCATTGGCCGTAGGGTGGGACAAGCGAGCTTGCGAGCGCCGGCCCACCACCGGTTAATGACGAATGACGAATGACGAAAGAATGACGAAATCCGAATGACGAATGGCTGTGAGTCTAGCAATTCGAGCTTCGTCATTCGGGCTTCTTTGGTCAATCGGCATTCGGCATTCGTCATTCCGGCATGTTGGGCCTGCGAGCTTGCACCACCCTCCATGTTTGCCGCACCGTCAGCCTGGTGGCGGCTGGGGAAGAACTTGCTCGCCAGCGGGGTTTGCCGGCTGCCGGCCGGTCGGTTGGGGCGATTCGGACGGCGGTAGATTGGCCCGCGTGGGCGACATGCCGGTGGCTACGTAAAGGCGGAATTGGGCCTGGTTGTAGGCGGTGACGGCCTTGATCAGCTCCTGCCTGGCAAAGCCAAGCTGGTCGACGCTGTTGAGCACTTCGATGGGCAGCGCTTCGGCCCCGAGCAGTCTTGCAAACTCTTCACGAAAGCCCTGCTCGCTGTCGGCCAGTTGCCGCTGCGTGATTTGAATCTGGAATTGCTCGCCTTTCACCAAACCATAGGCCGCCAAGACCTCCTGGCGAATGCCGTTGAGGGCGCGGGCGCGATCGGCAATGGACTGACTCAGCACGGCCCGTCGTTCGCCGACCGTCGCTGCGTTTCCGACACCCATGTTAGAGAGCGACCATACGGCCAGCATGTCAAAATCTTGCCGTCCGCGGAACTTGCCAATTTCCGGTGGAAACAAGACGCCGCCACCCCCGAAGGAGCCGGCGCTATAGCCAAGCATCACCAGCGGAAACAGCGGCCGGGTCTTCTCTTGCCGTAGGCGCACCGAATTATGCTCCACCGTCGCGCTGCCGGCGGCCAATTCCGGCCGGCGGCGCTCGGCAGTGCGGATGAGCGTTTCCACGTCCGTGTTCGGATCAATGATCTCGATGCCGGCGATCGGACCTCCTGCCGTCCGCAACCGCACGGCTGGATCGAGATTCAGCAACTCCGCCAGACGGCCCGAAGCAACCCCGATGCGCTCTTCGGCACTCTGCACTTCGACGTGCATCAGATAGGCTTCGGTGCGGGCGCGGTTGGCGTCGCCCTCACGGCCCTGGCCGGTTTTGGCGTACGATGCGGTGATGCGAACGATCTCGGCCGCCTCACGTTCAGACTGGCGCACGGCCTCGTAGCGGCCTTCCGCGCCGAGCAGGTCAAAGTAGCGAACAATCGACTCCAGCAACATCGTGTTGGCTGTGGCGGTGGCGTCGAAGCGTCGCATCGAGACTTGCTGCCGCACGGCCAGGGGCTCGAAAATCGCGTCGCCGAGATGAGCGATCACGCGGGCGCCAGGAACCGCCAGGCTCTCCGCCGCCCAGACGCGCGAACCAGCACCATAATAGAGCGAGCTGGTGTAGATATTCTTGATTTGGCCCGTGGAAGCCTGGAAATTGCCTTGATGATTGTGGTAGGTGGTGCCGGCGTTCAGACTCGGCAGCAGCATGATGCGGGCCCTGGTCTGCAAGGCCAGCGTCTCGCGAACCAATTCACGAGCGCTGGCAACCGTGGGATTGGCTGCCGCGAGCAGGCGAATTGTGGTTGGCAGGTCAATGACGTAAACCTCGTCGCCCGGCGCTATAATCGGCGGTGCATCGACCGTCTCAGCCTGCGTGCGGGATCCCGGCAGGCGACCTGACGGCATGTCGGGCAGGCGCTCGACTTGCCCGCGGACCTCCTCAAGGTCGTCGTCCGGCTGACGGCTGGCGGTCAACACCGGCGACCGTGATTCGTCGGTCGTGACATAGCCCGATGGCCGGACGATACCAACCGTATTACGCGGGACCGCATCAGGGGGCCGCCCGTTGGAAGTGCCAGCCGCAGGCGCAGTATGCTGGTGTGATGAGGGCTCATTGAACTGTAGGGTTGCCGCTTGCTGAGAGATGGGCCTTGCATTCGGATGCGGCGGCAATGGCTGGCGCGGCGCTTGTGACGACCGCCAGCGTTCGAGTGGCAAATAACCCGCCGGCGTCTGGCCGGGTTTCATTCGGCCATCGTTCGGCCGGGCCGACTTCGCAGGCGGTTTCGCTACCGCTGGGGCAAGTGGACCATCGAATCCTTGGCTGCTGTCTGCGAAGAAGCCGCCGAGCCCCGCACCGAGCGAGAGTCCGGCAACAAACTGCCAAACTCGGCGCGAGGAACAGCGAGACGGCCATAAATCGTGCAACTTGAAAGCGAACATCTTTCTCTGCTCTTGTACTGCCGGGGTCGGTTTCCGCATTCGTAGGTCAGGCTTTCTAGCCTGACAAACTCCCAATTCTCTTGGGGTCTGCACAATTCGCGTCAGGCTGGAAAGCCTGACCTACATGTGCTGCCGTCTCCCAATCCTTGCGGCGTCTGCACAATTTGCGTCAGGCCGGAAAGCCTGACCTACGAGTGCTGTGGTGTTATCGGGCTGTCAATCTTGGCGCCGCGGGCATCGCCGGCGGTGTGGCAATCTCGGGCGGCGGGGAGGGACCTCGCGTACCGCGGATGTTCGGGGCCGGTCCACCACTCGGGTCGTCGCTGGGCGGACTGGGTGGACCGGGAGGCTGGTTGGCGGGACGGGCCAACGCGTTGGCGGGCGGCTGGCCTAGTGCTACGTACAGCTCGAACTGCGACGCGTTGTATTCGGCAATGGCGTCGAGGTACTCAAAGCGTGCGCGGCCCAACAGCCGCAGACTGTCGAGCACCTCGATCGGCAAACTGTTTTCGGGGTCTTTGAGGATGCGGAGCATGTCTTCGTCAAACGAATCGATGCCGGTGCGCACCGCCCGTTCGGCAGTGCCCACCTGAGCATAACGCACCTGGCTGCGGACGTAGGCGTTGGCCACCTCGACCCTGACGGCGTTCAGCACTTCCAGACGCCGCAGGTCGCTTTGACGCAAGCGGCTGCGGGCCATGTCGATCTGCGCTTTGTTGCCGATGCCCAGGTTTTGCAGGGTCCAGTAGGCCACCACGTCGAAGTCGTCGCGGTGGTCGAAGTTGCCAAACCGCGTCGGCTGCAAGTTGCTGCCGCCGCCAAAGGTGCCGGCGCTGAAGCCGACCAGGGTCGTGGGCGAGAAAGGCAGAATCTTGGCTCCTCGCAAGTTGAGCATCGCCACCTGAATCATCTCCCGCTGCGCGGCCAACTCAGGACGACGCATCGCGGCCATGGCGATCAGCTCTTGTAAAGTGATCGGCTCGGGCACGATCGGCATCGGCACCACCCATGCTTCCGTGGGCTCCAGCCGGACCGTCGGCTCCAGATTGAGCAGTTGTGCCAGCCGCGAGGAGGCCATCATCAACTCGCCTTCGGCCACCATCAGGTCCGTCTCGCGCTTACCTAGCTCGGTGGCGGCACGGTCGGCGTCGGCCTGGCGGCCTTGACCGGTGCGGGCGTACGCCGAGGTCAAGCGAGCTACCTCGGCGGCGTCGTCGCGGATACGAATGGCGATGGCCCGGCGTCCGCTCGATCGCAACAGCTCCATGTAAGCCAGCGACACGCGCAACAAGACCTGGTTGCGAATGGCCTGGCTGGTGAATTGTTGCTGACGGACGGTCTGCCGGGCTACGAGGTACGTAAATACGCCCTGCGAAATGTTCTGGTTCCACATCACTCCGGGAATGTTGACCGAGCCGGCGGCAATGGCATTGGCGCCAGCGCCAACGTAGAGAGCGCTGCGGCTCACGTCGAGCATGTGACCGCTCGACTGTTGCAAGTTGCCACTGTGCGTGTCGAAGTTGGTGCCGCCGTTCAAGTTGGGCAGGATTTGCGCCGCAGCGAACTGGCGAATGGCCATCGTTTCGGTGACGCGCTCGCGGGCCAGCATGATTTCCGGGTTACGCACGCCGGCCAACTGCAGAGCGCTGGCCAGGTCGATCCTAGTCGAATCGTTCTGGCCGGCCACACTTGGACGGCCTCGTCCGCTGGGATTGCGTGACTCCGCCGCATTCGGCGGCAGTAACTCGCCCGGGCCGCCGCCCATTTCTTGCATGTCAGGCGGGGGCGGCGGCGGTGATGGCAAACCGTCTTCGGTCTGTGCAACGGCGATCTGCCCGAAAACTGAGAGGCAGAGCGCCGCCAACCTGCCAGGCCATCTGCGGTTCCAACGTCGTACGTCCATGTGCAATCTCCTGCAAACCAACTAGCGATGAACGCAGGGTAGTCGCTTTATTCCGACCATCCCTCAAAAGTCTTCGGTACGGAACGCCGGGAAGAATCATCAAAAGCGGATTAATCGTCGTCGCAGGAACAATAAGCTGCGTCGGCTTTTCCGGTTAAAAGAACGATGACGCCAGCCATCCGCCAGGCGCTTGCCGGTTTGGCGCTTCGGGCAAGTTGGGAGAGAGTTTCAGTGGCGGACGGACGCGGAAACGGGGGATGTATGGCGCCCACCACTAAAACAGCATTCGCGCACCCGCAGCCTCGGGCTCGATGCAATCGGGAGCGCCGTAGCCGGGGCTGTTCATACGCGTGCTGACGGGAAACGCAACCATCTCTGCGGCGGGATAAGGCCGCAAGAGCGATTGCAAAAGCTCGATTTCCCGTGCGTCAGGCGAAAGCCACAGATCGTATGCTTCCGGCGGAACGATCACGGGCATGCGGTTGTGGATTTTCGCCACGAGTTCGTTGGCGTCGGTCGTGACGATGGCGCATGACTCCGTCACCGGCCCGGTCTTCGACCACCGCTCCCAGACGCCGGCGAAACCAAATGGCCGATCGTCTTTCAGCCGGATGTAATATGGCTGCTTTTGACGGCCGGTTTTCTGCCACTCGTAGAAGCCGTCGGCCACCACCAGGCAGCGGCGCGACTTGAATACCTGCCGGTAGGCGGGTTTGGTGGCAATGGTATCTGCCCGTGCATTGATCATGCGATTGCCGATCGCCAGGTCGTCGGCCCAGCCCGGCACGAGGCCCCATTTGAGTGAGCAGAGCTCGCGTTGGCCCTGGTCGTTGACGCGCACGGCCGTCACGGCCTGTGTCGGCGCGATGTTGAAAAGAGGCGGGGCCATACGCTCGGCGGCAACGCCAAACGCCTTGGCCACGTCAGACATGGAACTGCGAAGAGTAAAGCGTCCGCACACAGAGAGGGTTCAGGGTTCAGGGTTCGGGGTTCAGGAAGTCCTGGTTCAGCGCTGCATGGAGCGCCAGAGCCAACTGGCAAGAGTCAAAACCGCGCTGACGATGAGGCAAGTGACGAGAGGAAAGTAGAAACGAACGTTGTGCCGCTCGATGGCGATATCGCCGGGCAGCCGGCCAAGCGGAAGGTACCGGCCGACAAGCTGCCAGGCGACGCCGGCCGCCACCAAAAGCAGTCCGCAGAAAACTAACCATCGGGCAATCGGGCTCATGCTTGTATTATATATGCTGGCTCGTCAACTCGGATTTTAAAAAAAGGCGGTGAGTTATGCGTTGGGAAATCGGCAAGGTCGCGATCGAGTTGCACCAGGGCGATATTACGCAACAGGAGGTGGATGCGATCGTGAATGCCGCCAACTCGCATTTGGCAGGCGGCGGCGGTGTGGATGGCGCCATTCATCGGCGCGGCGGACCGACGATTATGGCAGAAACGCGACGGCAATATCCGCAAGGCTGCCCGACCGGCTCGGCGGTGATTTCGGCCGCGGGCGATTTGCCGGCGAAGTACGTCATTCACGCGGTGGGACCGAGGTGGAGCGGCGGCAACAAGGGCGAGGCCGAACAACTCGCCGAGGCCTACCGGCGTTCGCTGGAGCTGGCTGTGGAACATGGTTGCGGGAGCGTTGCGTTTCCGGCCATCAGCACCGGGGCCTATGCATATCCGCTCGACGAGGCAAGTCGCGTGGCGCTCACCGCCGTGCGAGACTTTCTCGTCACTCACGGCCGGCCCGAAGTCGTGCGGTTCGCGTTGCTAGGCGAAGCGTTCGGAGCGTTTTCCGCGGCGCTGGACGAACTTAAGAACGCTGACGCTTGACGAGCCACGCCGCACAGGCTGTGGCAGCGCCCG
>DASSFG010000442.1:0-5033 GCA_035694685.1 Pirellulales bacterium | reverse complement strand
GAAAACCCCATTTCATGGCAAGCAAAGGTAGACCGTAGACGGGGAAGCTGGCTGCCAAGCAGCCTTCGGCCGATGATCCTACACCAGTGGGGAGCGAGGTGCAACCATTTTTTGCCCGTGTCTTTTGGACGGAGCGTAAGCTTAGAGGGAAGCCACAGATGAAACACGCACCGAACACAGATTTTTTCCGTGTTTCATCCGTGCTCATCCGTGGCCCCAAACTGTAGGGCCGCCCAGCGGCACGGAAGCAGGGCAAGTCAAATTGCAAAATACAAAAGTCAAAGGTCAAATCGAACGTCGGAGAGTGTCCTGCTGGTGATCGATGGCGTCGAAGCGGCACTCGGTGATTTGCCGAACGGCGACGGCGGAACTTTCGCGCAGTGAGCCGCGGCTAAGTGTCAAGGGTTGGGGGCTGGGACAGCCGAGCCGCAAGTCGGGGCGTACGGCGCACACGGAGCCCTCCAAGCCAGTTGCGCGATAGAACAAGGCAGGTAGACGGTAGACGGTAAATGGTAGAGAGTAGACGGGGAAGATGCTCGGTGCGCTTGGCGCGGGCGTGAAAACCGCGGGCGGGCCTTTGGAGTGCGGCGAGTTATCGCCGCTTTGGCTTGCGGCGGAGCCGCTTTCGTTTGATGCGTCGGCCGGCGACCACGAACCGACACGACGAAAGAAAGGTCGCTCCGCGACCGACAAAAGCGGCGATGAATCGCCGCCCTCCAAAAAGGCTGGTACCGCATTCTTGAACCTGCCTAAACGGTGAGCAGTGCCGGCAAAGCTCGCGGCGTGGGCGCACGGTGTGTGCAAATTTGCAAACACCGCCCGAATTCGGCTTTTTTCGATTGCTCATAGTTCCAGGGCGGGGGTTGTGGGTTAGGTGCCACTAATGTACGCATGATAGCGTTTTCGTGCATCTTTTTTGCGCTAACAGGCGGGCTCACTCCCGGTTCGGCTTGCCCGGCTTCGGCGCTAGCGAGAACGAGCGCACGTCAAGCCAGTTCGCGGTCAGAATGAGAATGAGGGATGAAGGATGAGAGACGATGGATGACGGATAAAGGACGAAGGAGCGCGGGACAAGGCAGCCCGCGGAAAATAGCTTCGGCATGTGGCACAGCCGCCCTCGGCTGTGGCCCGTCAACGCCGCCGGAGGCGGCCAGTTCAGAGCCGAGGGCGGCTCTGCCGACGACAAATCCGATACGAGTCGCTCCCCCCAGATTTATGGTTGCGGACAGGATTTGCAAGGCTGGAGGGGAGTTGACGCACTCCGTTTGAACGACACGGTTTAGAACGGCAAATTCGACAACGTCAACTTTTGTTTTTGACAAGGGTAATTCTTTTTTGACAAGGTTAATCGTAATGGCGCGAGGGCGGACTGGCCCGCCCGCCGAGCTTTGTTGGCATCGTCGCGGATGCCGCCGTATGATGACTGGCATGGAAGAAAACCCGTATCGGTCTCCGCGAGAATTCACGGCGTTGCCGTTGGAGATCAACCGTGCACGGTTGAGGTCTCGATTAGCCGTCCTCAAACCGACGCTCGCGGCAGCCAGCGGCCTGGCGACGTTTTCAGCAGCGATAGCAGTTTATGAACGCGACACGTCGCTGGCGATGGCCGCAGTCATTTTTCTGGTTTTCTGGTTTGTGATTGCCTTCTCCTGCGCACGGGTAGCACATGGTACAAGCCATGACTAAGCGCGTCTTTGCGGTCGCAGCTCATCCGGACGATATCGAATTCGTCATGGCGGGCACGCTCATTCGTCTGCGAGACGCCGGCTATGAGCTGCACTATATGAACGTGGCGAATGGCTGCTGCGGCTCGACGGAGTACGACGCCGCCAACGCTGCCCGCATTCGCCGCGAGGAAGCGATGGCGGCGTGCCGGTCCATTGGGGCCGTGTTTCACGAAAGCCTGGTGAACGACCTGGAGATCTTTTACGACCGGCCGACCTTGGTGCGGCTGGCCGCGATCATGCGCGAAGTGGCGCCGGAAATCGTGCTCACACATTCGCCGGTCGATTATATGGAAGATCACACGAACACTTGCCGGTTGGCCGTGACCGCGGCGTTCGCCCGCGGTATGCCGAACTTCCCCGCCCATCCGCCGACGCCGGCCATCAGCCAGCCGGTGACCCTTTATCACGCCCAGCCGCACGGAAATCAGACGCCTCTGTGCGAACCCGTCGTTCCAAGTTTGTTCGTCGACGTCACCGGGCTCATGCCGCAGAAAACGGCCATGTTGGCATGCCACGCCAGCCAGAAACGTTGGCTCGACGAAAGCCAGGGCCTCGACTCCTACCTGCACGCCATGCGGGAGCTAGCGGGCGAAGTAGGCCGCATGTCAGGCCGCTATCAATACGCCGAAGGTTGGCGCAGACACTTGCACTTGGGCTTTTGCGAGGCCGGCGCCGACCCGTTGGTACAGGCCCTTGGACAGCACTGCCTTCCTCGTGGAACGGAATTTATTCCGTTATAAGTGCGCGAAACAATCATGCTTCCGCGGCGTTCGCTCCGCCCGCTGGCGCCCCCTGGCGTTCGCAAAATACACGATTTTTAGGTCCAAGACGAGGGAAGTTGATGTCGGATTTGTTCCGCTCCGCGGGGCTTGTCCCCGTGGCCGGCACGATTGACTAGCTAACACGTCGGTGCCTTATTCGGCTGCTTCTTCCTCCGGTTCGGGCGCCACGACGTTGGCCATGACGGGCACCTCCAACACGGATTGGTTCGGCAAGTCGGTGGTGATGCGAAGCTTCGCGCTGTGCTTACCCGGCTCGTCCGGGGCCTCGAACGTGACGTTGACAATGTGGCGTCGCTCGGATGTCTTCGGGCATTCCCAGGTGAAGCACTCGTCGTCACATTCGATCGAGGTGATGCGGAACGGTTGCTTGCCTTGCACCACCAACGGCATGCGCTTCTTGCCCGCCGGCTTCACCGTGTGCATGAACAGGTGCGAGGTCGCCGAGAGCGCCGCCTGCACCCGTCCCTCGACCTCAATGGGGAATTCCGTCGATTTCGAGTCGTTGGCAACTACCACCAGTCGCTCCTTGACGTATCCGGTCGGGGCGCCGGGCAGCAGTCGCACCTTCAAGTCATAGGTCACGTCGCCAATTTGGCGGCCGGTCTCCACGGCCTCGGCCTCGACAAACTCCGAGCTGCTGCGGATAGCGGTAATCTGCCAGTTGCGGTCGGTGCGGGCCGTAATCTTCAGGGTCTGCTCGGCGGGCTCACCCGCGCCGACCGTGCCGAATTGAACGCCGCCTGGTTCCAATTCCACGTCGCTGCGGATGAAGCCGCTGACCTGCAACTGCACCTCGGCCGGAAACGGCTTGTCGAACGTTACCGTGAGTGTCGCCGATTTCTGACCCAGATGATTCTTGGTGTTGAAGGTGGCGAGAATAAAGCCTTCGTCGTAGGTCTTGAGCAGCTCCGGCCCCTTGGTGGGCGTGGTGCAGCCGCAACTCGATCGTACATCGCTGATATGCACGTCCTCGACGTAGATATTCGCCAGTTTGAAGCGGAACTCCGACTTTGCGCCGCGGGCGACCGCGCCGAAGTCGTGGCTGGTTGTCTCGAACATCTTCCGGGCCCATTCTTGGGCGTGCGCAGACGAAGCCGCCGAGATCAGCACCAGGAAGACAATCACGTTGCGCTGCACAAACCGACCTCCCTTACAGGCCACGCGAAAAATAGGCGGCCCACGCAGATCTGTCAACGACGTATATTCTCAAACTTCGACCGCTATGCTGGCAAACTCAAACCCTAGGGCCAGTTGCTTTAGTATAGCGAAATTGGGCAAGAGACGGCCAATCTTGGCCTGATTACCGGCTTCGCCGAGTTTTCCACTTCGGCCGGATTACGATAGGATAGGACGGCAGAATTTACGTATCGAGAACGAACCGCTCAGTCTACGCAATCCCGATGTCTCACCATACTCGAACCATGAACCACCAAGGCCCGCAGCGCTTTCCGCTATTCGTTGTGGCAATGCTGGCAGCCACGGCCCTCACTCACGGCAATTGGCCTGGCAGGGCAAATGCCGCGGAGGCGCAAGTCGTCAAACAACGCGGCAAGCAGCCGGCCCAGCCGCGCCAAAAAGCCAAGAACGGTGAGAAGCCGGAGGGGGGCGACGACGCCGATGAGCCGCAGTTTCCCTACCAAAATCGCGTGGCCTGTCCGGAGCTGACCGGAGGCGTGGCCTGGCTCAACACGGCTGGCCCACTCGAACTGAAAGACCTGCGCGGTAAGTTCGTGCTGCTCGACTTCTGGACCTTCTGTTGCATTAACTGCATGCACATTTTGCCCGAGCTGAAAAAGCTGGAAGCAGCCTATCCGCGGAATCTCGTGGTGATCGGCGTGCACTCCGCCAAGTTCGAGGGCGAGGAAGACTCGAAGAACATCGCCGAAGCCATTCAGCGGTACGACATCGAACACCCGGTGGTCAATGACGCGAACCATGCTCTGTGGCAGCGATTCGGCGTCGAAAGTTGGCCGACGGTCGCGCTGATCGATCCGGAGGGAAAGGTGGTCTGGTGGCGTAGCGGCGAAGTCGAGTTCAAGCTGCTCGACTCCCTGATCAAAATGGGACTGCCGTATTATCGACGTAAAGGCGTGCTCGACGAAACGCCGTTGCGTTTCGACCTGGAAGCCTACAAGGCCAAGGCCACCCCGTTGCGCTACCCAGGCAAAGTGCTGGCCGACGCCAAGGGCAACCGCCTGTTCATTGCCGACAGCAACCACCACCGCATCGTGGCCGCCACGCTCGAAGGGAAGTTGCTGGCGACGATTGGCTCGGGCCAGCTCGGCGCGAGCGACGGTAGCTACGACAAGGCCTCCTTCAACCATCCCCAGGGCATGGCCCTGAACGGCGACACGCTGTACGTGGCCGACACGGAGAACCATCTGTTGCGAAAGGTCGATTTGAATTCGCAGCAGGTCACCACCATCGCCGGAACGGGGCAACAGCGGCGAGAGTACCTCTGGCCGGGCATGCAGGAAGGCGACGTGCGAGGCCCGGCACCCAACGGCGCCAGGCGGTATGTCGC
>DASSFG010000441.1:0-5066 GCA_035694685.1 Pirellulales bacterium | reverse complement strand
GCCACCGCGCGGCCCGATGGGCCTGCGGTTAAACGACCGAGTTGCGCATCTTCGGACGCGCTTTTGCGCACCTCGCTGGTGTTGATTATCTCCAGGTTGATCCCGGCTTCTGATAGCGCTTTGGGAGACAAAAAAGGTGCCGGGCACGAATGGCACTGCCGGTCGCCAACGTACGCGCGGCCGACACTGGAAAACGGAGGGGCTACGAGTTACCGTGACAATATGCCTCCCGCCGGCGGCGAGGCGACCAGGTAGGTTATCGCCAATTGCCGCCAACACTTGCCTGCCTGAAATCCATCCCGGAACAAAGAATGGCCACGCGCATCGCCCTCCTTCTTCTGTTTGCCTTTAGCATCTGCGCTTCTTTGCTCGCCGACGACCACCAGATCTTCACTGAGAAGCCGCAGGTGGCGCCGACCGCCGAAAACCCGACGACGCCGACTCCATCTGCGCCCGACGCCGGACCTAAGCCGAGCTGGATTTGGGGCGGCAGCAACGACCGCAATTACGTGCTGATGACCACGTTCATGGGCGGTTCGAAGGTTGCCCGGCTCAAGGCGTCTGCCGACAACAAGATGACGCTGTACCTTAATGGACATCGCGTCGCCAGCAGCGATAACTGGCAAACGCCCGTCGAAGTGGACGTGCAAAAACACCTTCAGCCGGGCGAAAACACGCTGCTGGCCGAGGTGCAGAACGAAGGCGGTCCGGCCGGCTTCGTTCTGAAGCTTTCGCTCGCCATGCCCGACGGCAGCCAGAGATATATTGTCAGCGACGAGCAGTGGCAGGCGGCGGAGAAAAGAGATTCCGACACTTGGGTTGCCGCTCGCAAATTGCACGTCTTAGGCGAGGAGCCTTGGGGCGACGTGTTTTCGGGCAGGGCGTCGGCCGGCTCGCAGTTGTTCACGGTTTTGCCCGGCTTTCAGGTCGAGCATCTCTTCAGCGTGCCCAAAGAGGAGCTTGGCTCCTGGGTGTCGATTACCTTCGACGGCAAAGGTCGTTTGATTGCCAGCGATCAGGGCGACAAAGGGCTGTGCCGCATCACGCCGCCGGCAATCGGTTCCGACGGGCCGACCAAGGTCGAGCGGCTCGACGTGAAAATCAGCTCGGCGCAGGGCATGGTGTATGCCTTCGATTCGCTCTACGTTTCCACGAATGGCTTTTCCGGCGGCAATGGCCTGTATCGCGTGAAGGACACCGACGGCGACGATCAGTTCGATCTGGTTGAAAAGCTGAAGGACATTCGTGGCGGCGGCGAGCACGGACCGCACGCCGTGTTGCTCGGCCCCGACGGCAAGTCGCTGTTTTATCTTGCCGGCAATTTCACCAAGCCGCCGCTTGATCCGGCCGGACCGCCCGATCCGAACCATCGCAGCCGTGCGCCCACCAACTGGGGCGAAGACCTGCTCTTACCGCGGCAATGGGACGCCGGCGGCTTTGCCATTGGCGTGCTGGCGCCGGGCGGTTGGGCCGCCCAGACCGATCCCGAGGGCAAAATGTGGGACATCGTCAGCAACGGCTATCGCAATCCCTACGACATGGCCTTCAACGCCGACGGCGAGCTGTTCGTTTACGACGCCGACATGGAATGGGACATGGGCACTCCCTGGTATCGCCCGACGCGCGTGCTGCACGCCACCAGCGGCAGCGAATTTGGCTGGCGCAGCGGCACCGGCAAGTGGCCAGCCTATTACGTCGATAGTTTGCCGGAGGTCGTCGATGTCGGCCCAGGTTCGCCGGTGGGCGTGGCCTTCGGCTACGGCACGAAGTTTCCCGCCAAGTACCAGCGGGCACTGTTTATTTGCGATTGGACCTTTGGCACGATGTACGCCGTCCATTTACAGCCGGAGGGCGCCAGCTACCAGGCGGTAAAAGAAGAGTTCGTTGCCAGATCACCATTGCCCCTGACCGACGTGGCGGCCGGTCCCGACGGCGCTCTCTATTTTTCGACCGGTGGACGCGGCACGCAGTCGGAGTTGTTTCGCGTGACATACGTCGGCGCCGAACCGACCAGTCCCGTCGACCCGCACGATAGCCGCTTTGGCGAGCTGCGCGCGTTGCGGCGGCACATCGAAGCGTATCACCAGAAGGCCGACGACCCGTCGAAGGCCATTGAATTCGTCTATCCCTACCTCGGCCACGCCGATCGCCACATTCGCTATGCCGCCCGCGTGGCACTCGAAGACCAGGACGTCAAGCTGTGGCAAGACCGCGTGCTCTCCGAATCGGATCCCGAAACGTTGATCACCGGCGCGGTCGCTCTGGCCCGCCAGGGCGACAAATCGCTGTTGCCCAAGCTGCTCGCCGCGCTCGAGCGACTTGAATTGGCCAAGCTCGCCGAAACGCAGCAGCTTGAATTGGTGCGCGCATACCAGCTTGCATTCATCCGTATGGGCGAGCCTGACGACGGCGCACGTCTGCGGCTGTTGACCCGGCTCGATGCGCTGTTCCCATCGCAAACGAAGCCGCTGAATCGCGAGTTGAGCACGTTGCTCGTTTATCTGCGTTCGCCCACGATCGTCGCCAAGGCGGTGGTCTTGATGCAACAGCCGCCCGAACGCGAAGCGGGCAACCTTGGTTCGGTGCTCGAGCGCAACAAGGGCTATGGCGGCTCGATCGCCGCCATGTTGGCAAACTATCCCGACGTGACGCAAATGCACTACGCACTGGTGCTGCGCAACGTGAAGGAAGGTTGGACCATGCCGCAGCGCAAGGCGTATTTCGGCTGGTTCGAGCGCGCACGCACCTGGAGCGGTGGGGCGAGCTACCAGGGATTTTTGCGGAACATCGAACGCGAGGCGTTTGAAAACGCCAGCGAGGGCGAGCGGCTGGCCATTGAGGCCTTCGGCGCCCGCAAACCTTATCAGCCGCCCGAATTGCCAAAGCCGGCGGGGCCGGGCCGCGAGTGGAAGTCGGCTGACCTGATCGGTCTGGCCGAGCACGGCCTCAAGGACCGCAACTTCGAACAAGGGCAAAAAATGTATGCCGCCGCGCGCTGCATTATCTGCCATCGGTTCGCCGGCGACGGGGGCGCCACCGGACCCGATCTCACCCAACTGGCCGGCCGCTTCACCGTCAAAGACTTGAGCGAGGCGATGATTGAGCCGAGCAAGGTGATCAGCGATCAGTATCGTGCGACCTTGATCGAAACCAAGGACGGGCAGATCGTCAGCGGGCGCGTCGTCTCGGAAAGCGACGGTACGCTCACGGTCGTCACCAATCCCGAAGATCCAACCAAGACCACCGAGCTGCGGCGCGACAACATTGACGCGATGCAGCCTTCGCCCGTCTCCCTCATGCCCGATGGCTTGTTGAAGCCGCTCAATCAAGACGAAGTGCTCGACCTGTTGGCATATCTACTCTCGCGCGGCAACAAGAACGACCCGATGTTCAAGCGATCGAAATAGGGCGGTATCGGCGTGCGTGAGCGAGCCCCGGCCCACCATTTTCAGCAATGCTGGTGGGCCGGCGTTCGTTCCACTCGCTTGTTCCACGCAGCACACACCACAAAGCTACGCTGCGTCGATATAATGACGCCGTGGGCAATAACTCCGTCCGGCTACGTCATGTTGCGCGTTTTGGGTTCTGCCAACCGGTTGTGCGACGGCTTGAGCCGTCGGGAAATGCTGCGCGCCGGCGGCCTGAGCCTGCTGGGCCTATCGGCCGCCGACCTGCTGCGGGCCGAATCGCTTTCCGCGAAAAAGCCGGCAGGCGGCTTCGGGCAAGCCAAAGCCTGCATTCTGCTCTATCTCTACGGTGCGCCGAGCCAACTGGAGACCTACGATCCCAAAATGGACGCGCCGGTCGAAATCCGCGGCGAGTTCGGGGCGATCGGTTCCGCCGTGCCCGGTTTGCAGGTCTGCGAATACCTGCCAAACCTGGCCCGCGTGCTCGATCGTGCCACCGTCGTGCGATCGATGACGCATCCGTACAACATCCATTCGGCCGCTTACGCGCTTACAGGAGTGCCGCAAGTCGACATCCCGATGGAGTTGAACCCCTATGACTCGCGGCATTGGCCGTTCATTGGTTCGGTGCTCGACTATCTCGAACGCCGCCGGCAGCCGCAACTCACCAGCGAAGTGCCACGCAACGTCGGGCTGCCGTTTCAGTTCAGCAGCCGCAGCCCAGAGTTCATGCGCGGCGGACCCTACGGCGGCTTTCTAGGGCAGGCCTACAATCCGGTCTGGACTGAGTTTGACGGTAAAGCGACGGGCGTCGTCAATCGCTGGCGGGGCGAACGCGACGTGCCGGTCGACGATCCGTATTTGGGCATTTCGCCCGGCGACCGGTTTACCGTCTCGCGCGCCGCCCAATTGCAGCCGGAAATCACGCTCGACCGGCTGAGCCGTCGCCGCGATCTGCTCACGCAGTTCGACGACGCTCGCCGCCAACTCGAATCGCATGCAGCGGTGCAGACGCAAGGCCGCTTCCAGCAGATGGCCTTTTCGCTGATCACGTCGCAAGCCATACGCGCGGCGCTTGACATTCAGCAAGAGCCGGTGGCGCTGCGCGATCAATATGACATGACGCTCTTCGGCCAGGCTACGTTGGCCGCGCGGCGGCTGATCGAGTCGGGCAGCCGCCTGGTCACCGTTTTCTGGGACGAATACGTCACCGGCAACAGCGCCTGGGACACTCACTTCGACCACTTCGTGCGGTTGAAAGACGAGTTGCTGCCGGGCCTCGACCGGGCCTTTTCGGCGCTTGTGCTCGATCTGGAGTCGCGCGGCCTGCTCGACACGACGCTGGTGGCGTGCATCAGCGAGCATGGCCGCACACCGCAGATCACCAATTCACGGGGCGGCGGTCGCGAACATTGGTCGCGGGCCTATGGCGGACTATTCGCCGGCGGCGGCATTCGCCGCGGCGGCGTCATCGGCCGCACCGACAAGCACGGCGGCGACGTGGTCGACGGGCCCATCTCGCCCAAAGACATTCTCGCCACGATCTATCACTTGCTGGGCGTCGATCCCGAAACGCTGCTTCACGACCGTCTCGGCCGCCCTCTGCCCCTGGTTGCCGAAGGGTACGTGGTCAAGGAACTGCTTGCCTAGACGATAATT
>DASSFG010000440.1:0-4999 GCA_035694685.1 Pirellulales bacterium | reverse complement strand
CGACCTCGAGGAGCTGCCGTTGCAACCGGTTGACGTCTACACGCCCCTGATGTTGCGCGATGTGATCAAGGACGGCCTGGTGAAAGAAAGCGTGCGACCCGGCGAATACGACCGCAGCATGGCCGAGCGTTATCTGACGCTGATCGCCAATGTCGAGGGCGAGGACATGGGACGGGCCATCGAGCAGGTCCGCCAGGCAGTCAAGAACGCCGGAGATCCGCCCCGCGGCGTGCGCATCGAAGAGCAGGGGCAGATGCCGCGATTGACCAAGATGTTCGAGGCGTTGGGACTGGGCCTGGGGGTCTCGATCTTTACCATTCTTGTCATGTTGACGGCTTACTTCGAGTCGCCCCGGCTGGCGCTCGCCTCCATCGGGGCCGTGCCGGGCGTGCTGGCGGGTATCGTCGCCATGCTCTACTTCACCGGCACCACGCTCAACATCGAGTCGTTCATGGGTTCGGTGATGTGCCTGGGCGTTTCCGTATCGAACTCGGTGCTGATGGTGACTTTCATGGATGAGCACTGGAAAGAGGGAATGTCTGGGGCCGCCGCGGCGGTCAAGGGCGCCAGCGAACGTATGCGGCCGATCTTGATGACGGCCTGCGCCATGTCGATCGGCATGGTGCCGATGTCGTTGGGGCTGGAGAAAGGAAGTGAAATGGAGGTGCCGCTCGGCCGGGCCGTGATCGGAGGACTGGTGATGTCGACCTTCGCCACCTTGCTGATCCTGCCCTCGATCTTTGCCGCGCTGATCGGATCGAGCAGGTCGCGCTCCCCTTCGGTTTACCCTGAGAACCCCGAAAGCGAGCACTACGATCCCAATTTCGGGCAGAACGAGGAGGGCGGCGGTGGGTAGGAATCAAAGGGGGACGCGAATGAGTCGGAATAAGAGTCAGTCGTTTAACCGCAGGGCCAACGGCCCGCGCGGAGGTGGACCTTTAAAAGAAATGCCGATCCCCGGCGTGCCGGTGGCAGTGCCAAGTGCAATTCTCACGCGGGCCGTTGGCCCTGCGGTTAAACGACGCATTCGACGCCGGTCTTTTTCGTCAACACCCATCAGATGGCGAAGCCCCATTTATCACGCACTCGCATGCTGCCTGCTGACGGCCGGGGGATGTTCAGGAGAAAAGGAGAAAACGGCACAGAGCGTCTCCAAGCCCCCGAAACTCCACATCATGCAGCCCCAGCAGCGGAGGATGACGCACATCGTCGGGCAGCCGAGCTTCGTGCAAAGCTACGAGCGCACCAGCATCTATCCAAAAACCACCGGCTTTATCGAGAAGTGGAACGTCGATATCGGCGACCAGGTGCAAAAGGGCGACGTGCTCGCGGATCTTTTTGTGCCCGAGTTGCGTGAGTTATGGCAAACCAAAAAGAACGAGGTCATCTACGATCGCCAGCGGGTGGAGTATGCACGCGAACTGGTCGAGGTCGCCAAGGCCGAAGTCGAAGCGGCCGAGGCGAACGTCAAACAGTCCAAAGAAATGCTGGAGGCCTACAAGGCCGAAGTGAATCGGTGGGACTCCGAGGTCATCCGGCTCAAAAATGAGGTCAAACGAAAAGTCGTCGCCCCGCAGATCCTGCTGGAGTCGCAAGAACAGCACAAATCGGACATCGCCAAGTGGCAAGCACAGGACGCGACGGTTTCTAACATGAGCGCGAACCTGAAGGCGAAGCTGGCCGCGTTAAAGGCGGCCATTGTCGACGTGGAAGTCGCCCAGGCCCGCGTGGCCGTCGCCGAGAGCGAAGCGCAGCGGTTAGAAGCCTGGGTAGGCTACCTCAAGCTGTTCGCTCCCTACGACGGCATCGTTGTGGCCCGCAACGCCAACACCTGGGACTTCGTCCTGCCTCAGACCGGTGATCCAACGGCCGAGATCCGTGCGCCATTCCTGTCGCCCGGCGAGAAGGCTGCTCCGATTTACGTGATCGATCGCACGGACATTGTCCGCATCTATGTCGATGTGCCGGAACGCGATGCCAACTACATCAGCATCGGCACACCGGCACAGGTCAAGATCTGGGCCTACAAAGACGAATGGCTTCCGGCCTATGTGACCCGTTACTCCTGGGCCCTGCAAACCCGCAGCCGCACGATGCGCGTCGAGATCGACCTGAAAAACTATGAGAGAAAGATCCTGCCGGGAATGTACGCCTACGGCAAGATCAGCGTCGAGCACCCCGATATCCACGCGATACCGAAGTCGGCCATCGAACATTCCGGCGGCAAGTCGTTTGTCTGGTTGTACAAGGAAGGCAAGGCGCACCGTACGCAGGTTGAGCTCGGCATGCCCGAAGAAAAGTGGGTCGAGGTCATCAAGTTCGGCACGGACGAGAAGTACCACGGCCATCCGGAGTGGACGGCAGTCACGGGCGAGGAACAAGTGCTCATCGGCCACCGTTTGTCGACTCTTACCGACGGCGCCGAGGTGGAAATTGACGACTCGCCGGCGCCGATCGAAGAAGAAGGTCTGCAAGAGAGAAACAACGAAATGTAAGGCAGCCCGCCGAATGTCATGCACGCATCAGCGCGCACGCAAGGGTGGCTGGGGCAGAAGCTGGCCGCCTTCGACGAAGCAATGACCAAAACGCATGGCCGGCCAGCGATGCCCCGGTGGTTGAAGTGCCGGGGCATCGCCGCGATGGAGCATTAGCGGCAATTCGGGGCAAATGGCGCGGCTCTGCCCCAGCCACCGCTAAGTCGTGTCTTTGTAGATCGTTTTCGCGGGCTGCCTAATCCAGCCGCAATGGCCTCATAATTGCTTCCTCAACCAAGTGCTTGTAGCAAAGCCAAAGGTTCGTGCCGATGTCCGCGGAATCCGAAGAACGAGATGATCTGGTTTCGACCGCGACCGCCGTCGCCTCGGAAGAAGACCGCGGCAGGCATATCGGCCCCTACCAGGTGGTGAGGCGGATCGGCGAAGGCGTCGCCGGCATTGTCTATGAGGGAGAACAACAGGAGCCCGAGCAACAAACGGTTGCCGTCAAGGTGATCAAGGAGGGAAGAGACTGGCAACAAGTTGTCGACCGCTTTGAGGCCAGGTGGCATGCGCTGTCGCGGATCGACCATCCCCACATCGCCAAGGTGCTCGGCAGCGGCAAACGGCCGTCGGGACAACCTTATTTCGTGTTGGAACTCGTCGAGGGGCTGCCGATAACTCGGCATTGCGATGAACATCAACTGCCGGTTAAGGCGCGGCTGGCGTTGTTCATCACCGTTTGTCGGGCGGTGCAGTACGCTCACCAGAAAGGTCTCATCCACGGCGATCTTAAACCGTCGAACGTGCTCATGGCCGGCCAGGGTGACCAGCAGGCGCCGAAGATTCTCGACCTTGGCATCGCCCAGGCGACGCGGCATGGTCCCAGCGAAAACGATCCCTCTCTCGATCCCGCTGTTCGTGGCGCCAAGCCGGAATATCTCAGTCCGGAGCAAGCCGATCCCGATACCCCGGACATTGACACGCGTAGCGACGTCTATTCGTTAGGCGTGCTGCTTTACGAGCTGTTGACCGGCACGACACCCCTGAAGCCGGACGAGCTCAAGGACGTTTCGAGAAAGCAGATTCTGCGGTTGGTCCGCGAGAAGGACGTTCCTCAGCCCAGCGATCGGCTGCAGGAGTCCGACGACCGCTTGTCGTCGGTTGCGGAGCGGCGAAAGCTGAAACCGAAGAAGCTGGTCAGGTCAGTGCGCGATGGTTTGGATTGCGTCGTCATGAAAGCGCTCGAAAAGGACCGCGACAAGCGCTATGACACCGTTCACGAACTGGCTAGTGACGTGGAGCGTTATCTGGCCGGTAAGCCGCTGGAAGCCTCTCCGGCCAGTAGACGGAAAACGTGGAAGTGGGCCAAGACGGCGCCGCGGCCCTTCTTGACGGCGAGCCTGGCGATTTTTTTGTTATTAGGCTTTCTCGTCGGCACCAGCCTCGCGATCTGGAAATGGTACGACGCGCATGAAGCCGAATTGGAGGCACAGGAGGCCAACCACAAACGCGAACAGGCCGAGGAGCACGGCCAGAAACTCGCCGACAAGCTGAAAAAAACGCAGGAGGCGGCGGAGCTCCGCAAAAAAGAACGCGACAAGGCCCGCAAGGCGGAGCAAGCGGCCGAGAAGTCCGAGCACCGCACCAAGGATGTCCTGGACTTCTTCAGAAAACAGTTCATGTCGGCCGCCAGGCCGGGCGACCGGTCGATCGCAGACGCGTTTTGGGCGGGCGCCCGGCAACGAGAGGACGCCGCCGCACGCAAAGACGTGACCTTGCGCCACGTGGTGGATGAAACCGAGTCGAAGGTCGCCGAGCGGTTCGCCAATCTGCCGCAGGAGGAAGCAACCGTGCGCGAAATGTTGGGTTTCGCTTACTTGAATTTGGGGGACGCGGCGAAGGCCGTCGACCAGTACAAGCGGGCTTTCGAGTTGCGGGCCGCCATACAAGGAGTCAGCGACGTCGACGCCGCCGACTGCCGCAACCAACTGGCCATCGCCTACCGGCTCGCCGGGCGGGCGGATGAGGCCGCCGCACTGTTCCACGTCACCCCACATTCGCAGCAAGAAGCGGATGCCCTGGCCGCCCACGGGCTAACACTGTTATTGGAAAACGAACCCGCCGAGGCGGAGTTGAAATTCCGCCAGAGCCTGAACCTCCGCCAGAAGACACAGCCAGACGACTGGACTACGTTTGAGACGGAGTCGCTGCTCGGAGAATGCCTGCTCGCGCAAGGCGAGTACGGCGACGCTGAGCCGCACCTGCTTTCGGGCTATAAGGGTATGAAGGACCACGAGGACGACATCCCCGCTCACTATCAGGGCCGGCTCACCGCGGCGCTCGAGCGGCTGGCGCGTTTGTACGAAGCCTGGGGCAAGCTGATTGAAGCAGCACGCTGGCGGATGGAGCTCGAAGCTGCCACGCGACCTTGAACGCCCGCCGCCACGACGGTGTAGCAATCATTTGGAGTGCGGCGATTCATCGCCGCTTTGGCTTGCGGCGGAGCCGCTTTCTTTTGATGC
>DASSFG010000439.1:0-7425 GCA_035694685.1 Pirellulales bacterium | reverse complement strand
TCTGCTTGGCCTCGCCGGGGTTTTTGAAAACGGCGACGTCCCAGCGCTCGGGATCGGAAAACTCGTAGGGAAACTTGGCGACAAGAATTCGGTCGCCCTTGTACGTCGCGTGCGGCACGCGCTCGTCGTGCCCGCCGGGTCCAAAATCCATCTGGTAGCGGCAGATGGGACAGATGGACGCCGTGACCATTTGCGGTGGCCGGCCGTTGCGGCCCTCTTCGTCGCTGGCGCTCACGCGATAGGAATACTCGCAGTTGTCGCACTTCAGGTCCTTGTGTTGGCCCATCAACGTAGGAGCCATCGAACCGGTGGGGATCACAAATGCTTCCGCCTCGAAGGTGCGGAACAAAAACGCCAGCACAAAGGCGATCACGACCGATTCAATCATCTCTCGGGCACTGTCGCGCGGCGTGAGCCTGGCTTTTTCTTCTTTTTTGGTGGCTGCGGCGATGATGTCGTCGGTTTTGCCACGGTTGCGAGCGGGTATTTTCTTCGTCATATCAGCGAATATAGCGGAATCGGTCCAGCGGTGGAACTTGGAATTGGCTGCCCGGCCCCGAGTTTACCATGCCGGAAGGATAAGCCAGCAATGGCTTTCCGACCAAATCGTCCGCGGCAATGCCCGGCTGCGTCCACGATCGGCTGTCGAGCGACGCGGAACTATTGTCGCCCAGCACATAGTATTCGTCGCCGCCCAGCCGAGCTTGGCTGGGCCGCCGCTCGCGTGGTGCCACTGATCGGTAATACACGTCGCGCAGCAGTACCAGGTCCCAGATCTCCAGCCCGTCGCCCCCGCTGCCAACGGCGATCGGCCGCGACGTCGGGCGTAACGGCACGTCAGGAGGCGTATACGGCAAACTGAGCACCTCCCGCCGGTCTAGGGCCAACAGGACTTGGTGATCGCAGAGAGCTAGTTCGCAGAGTACGTCGTCGGCCGGCGGCCTCGGCAAAGGGGCGGCGGCCATTCGCCGCCCGTCCTGGACAACGCTCGCCGTACCGCCGGCAAAATCGAGCTCGATCAGGAACTGAGACACTCCGTCGGTCATCAGCCAGGTCACGCGCGGCAACTCGGCAACACGCATCCAGCAGCGGACTACGAGGTCGCGCACGGCATTTGATTCCGTAACCGGGGTCGTTTGGTTGTAGCCGCAATCGTCGGTGATCGGGCATTCGTCGACGATTCCATTCGACCCTCGGCGGCGATGGTGGTACGTCAGCCAATCCATGGCCTGTTCGTCTGAACGCAGGTTTGCGGCTGGCCGCCAAAAACGGCCGCCCGACTGCCGCCAACTGCTCTCGGCGTCAGGCAACCAGCGGGAAGGCAGTCCGGATGGCTCGTGATTGCTGTCGTAAACCATCACCGCCATCGCCCGTTGCTGCGCAAGGGTTTTCCGCTGGATGACACCATTGGCGTAGATGTCGCCATGCCGCAGATCGATCGTCTCGCCCGGCAGCCCCACGACCCGCTTGACGTACACTTGCGATCCTTGTTCGGAGCGCCGGAAGGCGGCCAGCTCCCAGCGGCGCGGCGAACGTAAGAGGAACGCACTGCGGTCGACCAGCACGCCATCGGCCGAAAGGGGCTCGGCGGTGTCGAGGCGCAGGGTGGCATCTCCGCAATTGGGACAGACAGCCCTTTTGCCGAGCATGCCCGGTTCGTCGGCCCCACAACGAAAGACGCAGCCGCAATCGGCGCAGGTCAATTGTCGATGGGATCCCAGCAACGTTTCCGCCATTGACGGCCCAGCCACGACGAACGGCCGGGCGCACCATGCAGAAGCGGCCAGCAAACCGACAAGCGTGAGAATCACTCCCCCAACAAAGCGCCGCAAGCGGGCATGGCGTGCAGTTGGGCTGTGCATTGGTTCAAAGGTTCGGGCAGGAATAGGACGGCTGACTAGACGGTAGACGGTAGACAGGGACTGGCGCGCACCAAATTGAGGCTATCGTCACGCTGGCCGTTGATGCTGGTTCGTTCCGCCACAACGGGGGCCAAATGGAATCCCCCGTCTACCGTCTACCGCCTACCGTCTACTTGCCGTTCGGCCGACCATACCGCACAATGCCGCGGGCGGCAATTGCAGGCTGAGATACCGAACCGGAGAGATCACTGTGACCGTCAAGTCCATACCAGAGGGCTATCACACCATCACGCCCTATTTGGTCGTTCGAGGAGCGGCGAGCCTCATCGAATTCCTGCAGCGAGCCCTTGACGCGGTCGAAATCCACCGGTTGACCCGACCAGACGGTGGCCTCGGGCATGCCGAAGTCCAAATCGGTGACTCGCGCATTATGCTGGGCGAGCCCATGGGGGACCAACCGCCGGTACCCGCGATGCTCTATCTCTACGTGCCCGACGTGGATGCTGTTTATCGCCGCGCTTTGGACGCCGGCGCCACCTCAATCAAAGAGCCCGCCGATCAGTTTTACGGCGACCGCAACGCGGGCATCAAGGATCCCTGCGACAACCTCTGGTGGATCGCCACGCACGTCGAAGACGTTTCGCAAGAAGAAATGGCACGCCGCGCCGCTTCCGCAGCGAAGCATTGAGGGGGGCGATGGCCTCCCGCAAAATCGGCAGATGCGGAAAACTCGGCATTTCTGCCGTCGCGAATGCGCGGTCAGGCCATTCTTGGCCTATCTTTCCGCAGAAGGTAGTGCGCCATGATCAAGCTCACACAGCTCGGCGGCGAGCCGTTTGTGCTCAACGCCGAGCTGATCAAGTACGTTGAATCGCGACCCGATACCATCGTCACGCTCATCGGCGGCGACCGCATCGTGGTGCGTGAAACAATGGATGAAGTCGTGTGCCGCGCCTTGGACTACCAGAAATCGAAACATCTCTTCCCCCCGATCGATCCTCGTCAACCATGGACATCGCGACAATCAGCGGCATCGGCGGCGGCTTTACGCTGATGATCGTAGCCCTGCTGTTGGCCGGCAGCCACGGCAACGGTCACGGTGTCTCGCTGGGACAATTCATCGACCCGCCCGCCGCCATTATGGTGTTGGGCGGCGGACTTTGCGTCGTGATGACTTCGGTGCCGCTGAGAAAATTCCTCTCGCTGCCGAAGATGACACTCAAGCTGCTGCTCAACCGGGGCGAAGACCTGTCGGCGCTGGTGCGGCAGATCGTCGGCCTTTCGGAAGCCGCCCGAAAAGACGGACTACTTTCGCTGGAGACTAAATTGGCCGCGCTGACCAACCATTCGCTGGTGGTCGGGGTGCAGATGGCCGTTGACGGCACGCGGCCCGAGGTCATTCGCGAAATCCTGCACACAGAAATGAAGGCCGAAGAAGCTCGGCACCACGTCGGCAAGCGGATGTTCGACATCATGGGCCGTTGCGGTCCGGCCTTCGGCATGATCGCCACGCTATTAGGGTTGATCTTGATGTTAGGCAACCTCGACGATCCCGATTCGATCGGCCCCTCGATGGCGATGGCGTTGGTGGGCACCCTATACGGGGCCGCGATGGCCAACATGATTTGCATGCCCTGCGCCGAGAAGCTGGCCTATCTCAGCCATCAAGAGCAGTTGGCCAGGCAGATTGTGCTCGACGGCGTGCTGGCCATTCAGGCGGGCGACAGCCCGCGCATCGTCGAGCAAAAGCTCAATGCCTACCTGCCGCCCAGCCTGATGTACGGCCTGAAGGAGGCGGCTTAGCCGGTATCGAATCATGTCGGCCGCGTCTCGTGAAGCTGAGGAAGGATTGCCCGAATGGATCATGTCGTACGCCGACATGATCACCATTCTGATGGCATTTTTTGTGGTGATGTACTCGATGGCCGGAAACAAAGACACCGTCAAGGAAGCCGCCGTGCTGAGATCGTTGCGGCAGAATCTCGGTCCTTTCAAGGGCGTGATGGGGTCGTGGACGCCAAAGCACTCCAAATTCGCCGAGATGACCGGCACACCTCCCAACGCTCGCCCGCCCGGTGAGCGCGAGCAGCCGCCACATGGCACGCCGAACCACGTGCCGCGCGTGCCGGCCGGCCAACCGTTGGCCAAGGGCGGGATCGTTTACTTCAAACACGATATGCCCGGACTATCGGACGAGAACGAGCGACAGCTCGACCTGGCGATCGAGAGCCTGGCGGGCAAGCCGCAAAGGATCGAGATACGCGGCCACGCCACGCACCGGCCGCTGCCGGCCGGCTCGCCGTATCGCGATCACTGGGACCTGGCATACGCACGTTGCCGGCAAACGATGGACTACCTGGTGGCCCACGGCATCGCCGCCCAGCGTGTTCGCCTGGGCGTGGCCTCCGAAACCGGCTCGCCGCAATCGGTCAGCCGGCCGCTGTTGCTGGTCAGCGACTCGTGGGTGGAGATTTACATGTTGAACGAATTTCGTGAACGGGAGAACCTGCCATGAGTGCCACAGCCACATCGCCCGCGGCAACGCCCGAAGCGGCGCCGGCGGGACAAAAGTCGGGATGGTTTTGGAAAGTCGTCGTGCTCGGGCTGATCTTGGCGGTGATCGGCGCCGAGTGCCTGTTTGCCTTCGTCTACGTGACGATGGCCACCGACAAAGCCGGCACCGCCGATGCCGCCGCGCCGGCCAAGCCCGCCAAGCACGAAGCTTCGCACGAGCATGCAGCCGAAGGCCAGCATGGTAAATCGGGCGAGCATGGCGAGACGGGCATGGTGGGTGAAGAGCAGGAAATCGACATGGGAGAATACAGCCTGACCGCCTTCCAGGCAGCGTCGAACACGACATTGCTCATCAACTTCCATCTCTATGGCACCATCGCCGGCGAAGAGGCCGAGTATTTTGTCGCCAGTTACGAGGGCAACAAACATCGCATTCGCGACCAGGTGCTCACGACCATTCGCAGCGCGGAGCTGGCCGACTTGACCGATCCCGGGTTGGGCTTGATCAAAAGGCAGATTTTGGAGAAGACCAACCGCGCGTTAGGCAAGCCGATCTTGCAAGGGATCGTCTTCAGCGATTTTGTAGCCGTGGAGCAATAGTCGCCGTCGCAGCCAACTCGCACGGCGAGCCGGTCCGCAGCCGAAAGCTTTTCACGGGTCGTGCAGTACGCCGTCATGCATCTAAGAGCGGGTGGCGAAGTACGTCATATGCATACGTGCGACGCTTCTCACGAAGCAGTCCCAAGGTCTACTCGCTTCCGCATTGCTGAAGAGCACCAACGATTTCAGCGGAGTTTTTCACATTGGCCGTCTACTGAGATTCCTGGATCGTCGGCGACAATGACGGTCCCAGGACGATGCGGAAACCGCGATAGCCCGCCGCCGGCGACGAATGGTTGCGGTCACGCTGGCCACTGCGACACCAACTGGCCGCCATCCACCAGGCCCCGCCGCGAACGACAAACGTGTCTTGATCGACGCGGCCCGGCTTGTAGGGGTCGATCAGCACCGCGGTCGGATCCTTGGGATAGTCATACCACGCGTCAAGGCACCATTCCAGGGCGTTGCCGTGCATGTCGAACAGCCCCCAGGCGTTGGGCGGCTTCTGGCCAACCTCGTGCGGGCAAAGGTCACTGTGCTCGCGCGACCAGACATCCGCCGGCGGGACGCTGAAATCCTCTTCCGAACCGGCGCGGCAGGCGTATTCCCATTCCGCTTCGGTCGGCAGGCGATACACATATCCTTTCGGCACGCGGTGGGCCTTACTCTCCCTTTGGTTCAACTTGCTACAGAACAACATGGCGTCTTGCCAGGTGACCCAATCGACCGGCAAATAGGGAGACCCCTGGACGCGGCTGGGATTCGCAGGCATCAGCGAGCTCCATTCTTCCTGCGTGATTTCCAACCGGCCTATCCAAAATCCTTGCGTAATCTTGACGCGATGTTTGTCGAACGCCTGGGGATCGGTCGATTTGCGAACGTATTCGCCGGGCGGGAGCCAAGCCATCGGCGTGCGCGTCTTACCGGCCACGTACTCCTTGCCCTGGACAGCCCGGTTGGGCAACTGCCCTTGCAGCTCTTCGAGGCGCGACTTGGCAGCCGCTGGGTCGAGCGACAGACTGGCTCGCGGCATCGGGCGATCGGCTAATTGCACGTCTTCTTCACGCAAGTCGCGGCAAGAGCAGCGATGGATCACCGCCGAGCCGGGCACTTCACACCAGATGCGCAGCGTCAGGTCGGCCGGCCAGACTTCGTTTTCGACGAGAACCGGCTTGTTCTTCAGGCAGATCACGTGCCTGTCATCCAGTACAATCCATTTCAGCGGCAGCCGCTCGCCCACTTCGACGTCTCGATGGCCGGTCACGCCCCACCACCAGCCGTAACGCCAAACCGGCAGGACGGCCTCAATCTTGCCACGATCCTTATTGGGGAAGATGCTCAGTTGACCTGCGCTCCAAGGGTCGCCCAGGCAGATTCGCAGTCCTGCGTCGGGGCGCAGGATTTCCAGCTCCATTTCCAATACATAATTCGCAACGGGAATCGTGGGGTAGCCCAGTGCGGCCTTGGTTTGGAGCCGCGCGAACACACGAGGCGCCTGCCATAGTTCCGGCGATAAGGGCTTGTTAAACCCGAGCCAATCAGGACCAAAGGTGATCGGTTTCATCGACTTCTGCCGGCCCAGGCCCTCGAGCGGCACCACCAGCGACTGCGGCGCCGGCCGCTTTTGTACCGTGATGTGCAAGGTCTTTTCCGCCGTCAAGTTCTCGAACGATGCAACGACACGTACCTCCGCCGTGGCGTCCTTGTTGTCGCCGGGCACGTTGAACGGCACCAGCGTTCGCGACTGTCCCGGCGGGATGGCGGCGGCCTGTACTTGGGCGCCCTGCGGAAGTCCTTCTACTTTCAACTCAACGGGACCGCTGTACCCCTGCCGTTCAACGCGGACGGGAATTGCATCGTCCTCGCCGGCATACACCGTCTTGTCGGCGATGTCCAACAGTCGCAGCCGTGGCGGAGCGTCGGGTGCGACCACTGGCTCGCTGTCCACCTTGCAGTTTGGCAGCAGCTTGCGAAGCTCGGTGATGCCGGCCGCGGTAAACTTCGTTTGACGCAGATAGACTGTCTGCAGATTTGGCGTGGAAGAGAGGTGCTTGACCGCACCATCGCTGAGGGCGAGGTTTCTTGCTGAAAAATAACTGAGGTTGGGCAGTTGCGAGACGACCGCTAAATCGTCGTCGGAAACGCTGACGTTCGCAAGATTCAGAGTGCGAAGGTTGACAAGCGCCGACAGGCCGACCAACGCGCCGCCTGTGGGACGGCCACCATCGATCGCCAGCGAAGTCAGCGACCTTTGGCTCGACAGAATGCGCTGGACGCCTTCATTCGACAGGTTAGTAGTCCCGAGAAATAACGAGCTGACGGGCGGAAGCGGCAAGAAGTCGGCCAATTGGAGGTCGCCAAATTGCGGTCCACTCACCCACAGCGAACCCAAGGCCGACAACTCACGCAGGCGTCGCCAGCTTTCGCCCGCTACTTCGGGGCCGTCGAG
>DASSFG010000438.1:0-3078 GCA_035694685.1 Pirellulales bacterium | reverse complement strand
CGTATAGACGTTTTGCAGGTGCTTGCGAAAGAGACGGTCGAACAATGCGTCCTGGGCACTGGAGTGCGAATCGCCAAACCACCAGAACCAGTCGCTCCCTTCGGCGATAAACAGCTCGGTCCAGGCTTTTTCAAGCTGCTGGCCGGTCTTCTCCCCCGACTTCGCCGCGGCCAACAGGTGCTCGCGCGTTTGATAGAGCAGGTCCCAAGCCTGGTTGCACTCGGGGTGCCCGATCCAAATGCCAAAATTGTGCTGAATCCAGCTTCCGGCGAAGAGCGTGCCGATCTTGTCGGTGGCCGGATGGTCGCGCAGATAGTCGCCCACGCGGACCGGCTTGATCTTGGGATGGGCCACCACGCGGCGATAAAGCTGGCGGAGAAAATCGACGCCCGCGTTGGGATAATATTCCCAGCAATTCTCGCCGTCGAGAATGATGCTCACGAGCGTGGGCCGTTGCCCGGCGTTGGCACCGGTGGCATTGCCGATCGCTTCCAGCTTGCCGATAAAATCGTCGACGGCGTGCTGGGCCTGATAGCGCTGATAATGAAAGCCGATCTGGTCGCTCATAGCGTGATCGCGAAACACGATCTGAAGCTGTTGGCCTTTTTCGTCCACCCGCCACGGCCGATAGAGCATTTCCGGGTGCCGCAAAAAACCCTGGCCGTCACGGGCCACCCAGCCGTCGGTCGAGCCGGAAAGAATTTCTTCGTCGGTGGCGATCCACTGAATGCCGGCCGCGGCCAGAGTGGGAATCATCGCCTGGCAGACGGAACCTTCCGAGGGCCACATCCCGCGGGGCTTTTCGCCGAACAACTTCTGGTGAAAGGCCACTGCCCGGCGCACGTGCTCCGCGGCGTCATCGGGATACCCGTCCAGCCGCTCGGGCAAGTTCACCTGCGGCATGGCCTGGCGTGCCAGCCGCTTGTCCCAGAGCAGCGGCAGGATGGGATGATAGTAAGGCGTGGTGGTCAATTCGACCTGACCGGCTTTGGCCAGCTCGCGGTGCAACGGCACGACTTGCCGCAGCAACTCCATTTGCTTGTCGAGCAACCAGAGCTTTTCCTGCTCGGTCCAATTGCGGCCTTTGGCGCGGAACTCGGCGAGGTCGCGGTCGTTTTCAAATACCAGCGGGTGAATCCAGGTCAAGTTCGACCAGCACTGCAAGTCGATCAGATCGCGCTTGGCAAACCGCTTGGCCGCGCGTGCCGCCGAATCGACCGACAGGCCCCGTTTCTGATACAGCTCCAGGTACCGCGGATAGGGCCGGATCATCTGGTCGGGATGGACCATGAAAAAATTGTCGAGCAGGTAATAAAGGTCCTGTTCGCTCAAGCTATCGGCCGGCGTGCGCGACACGCGCAGGTGCGTATCGACGTGTCCGTGCTCGGTATAGGCCAGCAGTTGGTCGAGCAGACTGGGCACTAGGTTGATCGTGGCGTGAAACTCGGGCACTTCCTTGAGCAGCAGGGCCATGCCCAGATAGTCTTTGGTGCCGTGCAGACGGACCCAAGGCATCGGGTTCTCGCCGGCAACGTCGTCGGGGTAATACGGCTGATGTTGGTGCCAGAAGAAAGCGAGCGAAACGTCGTGCATGATTGGTCGTCCGTGGCCGGGTGGTAAATGACGTTCTGGGTGGTTGGGTTGAACCAACCGCCAGACAGTTAGCGTAAGGGTTGATGTCAGGTCCGCCAAGCCCGGGTAACGCGAAGTTGCTACGTGAGTATTTGTACCTCGGCGCGCGTTAGGACCGGACGAAAAATAACTTCCGCAGTTTGTTTTACGCAGATCCGGACGGAAACGATCAACTGAAAGGCTCGGACCAAGACTGGCCCGGTCGGGCTAGGTGCCGTCGTTCGATGCTGTGGGATCCAGATCTTCGTCATCGTCGAACTCAAAAAAGGATGGTTCGATCTCTTCCGCGTCTAGAGCGGCGCGCGCGGCATCGTACTCCGCTTTCGTAATAAGATAAAAGACGTGCTCACCATCGCGAATTTCCACAGGCATCCCGGCGAACAGTGACTGGCGCTGTTGCTCGCTCAATTGGGCGATCATAGTTGGCCTCCTAGGTCAATTGTACACGGTGCGCGGCGCCCGTGCGAGGCACTCCGTGGCGCTCGTTTGCCGGCTACGCGATAAACCATCAAAAGTCGCTCCGCGACAAAGGAAAGCGGCGATGAATCGCCGCACTCCAAAGATGCCCTGACAGTTTTTCCCCAAGAGACTTCGCCGCGCGTGAGTGCTGTGGCAGGTAGCGAAGTCGAATGCCTGGTGATAGTTCCGCTGATTGGCGCGAGGTCTGGTGGGCAGGAGCGTTCGCTTTCTGTTCGAGTCTGGCTGCGGAATGTTTTACAATCGCCCCTCACGCGCCGCTCATGTTGTGGAGGCGCGATAACAACAGGAAGTGTTTCAGGGGGAATGAACGTGGTTCAAGGAATGAAGGCGGCGGACGACGCCGTGTTGATCGATGAGACTTCGGTGGCGTTCGTCGGTCGCTGGAGGGGCTTGGTCAGCACGACCAATTGGGAAAAAGGACGCATTATCTGCGAGTGGCGAGAGAGCCTTCAGACATCCGGCGCCGCCGCGCAAGAGTATTCCGACGAGGCCTGGAGCCGACGCGTAGGCCAGGTGAGCGCGCAGCACGCCGGCCGCCTGCGCCGCGTGTACGAGCGTTTCCACGACGTTCGCCAGAGCTACGCCGGGCTGTATTGGAGCCACTTTCAGGCGTCGCTCGATTGGTCCGATGCCGAGATGTGGCTGGAAGGGGCCGTGCAAAGTGAGTGGACCGTGAGCGAGATGCGTGGCCGACGCTGGGAAACGCTGGGTGGTGCCCGTAATGGCCAGCCGCGCGACGAAGAGATCGTCGAGGCTGAGTTTGACGAAGACGCCGATCCGGCCGCCTCGCCTGAACTGGCCGAAGTGCGCGACCCGGAAAACGAAGCCGGCGAACGCGGTTCCAAGGTTTCGGCCCGCGAGCGTTCGCGCCGCGATGACGATGATTCCGACGGCGACGCGGCCGAGGGCGTACCTTTCGACGCGGACGCCAGCGACTACCCGGCCGAATCGCCCAGTGCGCCGGTG
>DASSFG010000437.1:0-2407 GCA_035694685.1 Pirellulales bacterium | reverse complement strand
CGGTAAGCTGATTTTGCGCAGGCCAGTCCGACCCTACGCCCGTTGCCAACTTAACTGTACGGCACCTACCATTCATTCACGGTAGCCAGTAGCCGATTTCGACCCGACTCGTTAGTCTATAGGGGGTTGCGGCTTCGGGTGCGCGACGAGCGTGTGCCCAGACACTTCATTACCTTTTTGCGAGCGATCGACTCGATTGACACGGGCTGAGTGAGAAAGGCAACCGCTCCCAGTGACACCTCTGTCTGACATCGCGCCCCGTCACGGTTCCCGCTCTTACTCATGGAGAAGATGATGGCTACCGAACTCCAGAGCCTGGTTGGCGAGCTGGAGAGTAATATGTCGAAGGTGGTGCTCGGCAAGGCCGATGTCGTGCGGCTTTGCATCGTGGCGCTGCTGGCGGGCGAGCATGTGCTGCTGGAAGACGTGCCGGGCGTGGGCAAAACGCTCGTCGGCAAAGCGCTGGCCAAGAGCATCGCCGCCAGGTTTTGCCGCATCCAGTTTACGCCCGACCTGTTGCCGAGCGATATCGTGGGCAGCAGCGTGTTCAATGCGAAGACGAGCGAGTTTTTTTTCAGCTCTGGTCCCGTGTTTGCCAACATCGTGCTGGCCGACGAAATCAACCGCACCACGCCGCGCACGCAAAGCGCCCTCTTGGAGGCCATGAGCGATAGCCAGGTGTCGATCGACGGCACGACGCACCACTTGCCGCGGCCCTTCATGGTGATTGCCACGCAAAACCCTTTCGAGTTCGAGGGCACCTATCCCTTGCCCGAGAGCCAGCTCGACCGCTTCTTGCTGCGTATCAGTGTCGGTTATCCTGACCGTGACGACGAATTGCAGGTGCTTAACATTCACCGCTTGGGGGAACCGGTCGAAGAGTTGACGCCGGCGCTTGATTGCAGCCAGGTGCTGACGCTGCAGCAGGCCGTGCGGCAAGTGGCGGTCGATGAGTCGATTCACGAATACGTGCTCGACATTGTGGAAGCGACGCGGCGGTCGAGCGAGCTGCACGTGGGCGTGAGTACGCGCGGCGCGATTTGTTTGTATCGTGCCAGTCAGTCGTTGGCCCTGATCGAAGGGCGCGACTACGTAGTGCCCGACGACGTCAAACGGCTGGCGGTGCCGGTGCTGGCGCACCGGGTGATTACCAAGGGCTATTTGCACGGCAGCCAGCGCGGCGCGGTGGAAAGCATCATACAACGACTGGTGGACGACGTGGCGGCGCCCGCCTGAACGGAGCACCCCGATTGACCGTGAAAAAACCTCGCTACAAAACGTTACTTACCTTCGAAGGTTGCTGCTATCTGGTGATCGCGGGCTTCATTCTGGCCGGCGCCATGGCGCGGCAGATCAACCTGTTGATGGTACTGTTCGGTTTGCTGGCCGGCGCTTTTCTGGTGCATTGGCGGCTGGTCAGGAAAACGGTCAGAAAACTCGATATCGAGCGACGGCTGCCTACTTCGGTGTCTGCCGGTGACCTGTTGGTGGTCGAATTGGCGGCCGTCAATCGTCGCCGCCGGCTAGGCGCCTGGGCGGTTGCGGTGAGTGACCTTATCCGGCGAGAAGGTCAGGCAAAACGCAATCGGCCCGTGCAAGGCCGCGCGATGTTCACCTACGTACCGCCGCGCGACCATCGCACGACGACCTATCGTGGCCGGCTCTTTCAACGAGGGAAGTATCGTTTTGGGCCGCTGGAAGTCACCTCGCGATTTCCGCTTGGGTTGCTGCGATATCGGGCAACGTTCGACGCCGTCGAAACGCTGCTCGTTTTTCCGCGGTTGGGACATTTGTCGTCCGCCTGGCGACGCTGGCATGAAGGGCTGGAATCAGGCGGCGGCCAAAGCTCGCGGCGCCGCGGCCTGATGGAAGGCGAGTTTTACGGCCTGCGCGATTGGCGCAGCGGCGATAGCCGCCGCTGGCTGCACTGGCGGACTTCGGCCCGCCGCCAGACCCCCGTGGTGCGGCAGTTCGAGCAGCCGCGCGACCTGGGCCTGGCGATCGTGCTCGACTTATGGCAGCCCGAGGCCCACACGACCGGCGGCGAAGACGCCGTCGAGATCGCAGTCAGCTTTGTGGCCACGGTGGTCACCGACCTCTGCCGCGCGGGCGGCCGGCGGCTGGCAGTAGGCGGCGCCGACGACGACCCTTGGCTGGTCGAGGGGGCGGCTTCCGCGGCGTTGCTGGAAGAAGTCATGTGCCGGCTCGCCACGATTGAGGCCGCATCGAAAGACCGTTTGCCGGAAACGCTCAGCCAGTTACTCGAGCGCGTCCGACGCCGCACGCAGTTGTTGGTTGTCAGTACACGTCCAGTCGATCTGGAACATGATTCCCGCTTTGCTTCGCTGCGCGACGATGGTCGCTTGACAAGATGGCTCTCCAAACTCAAAACGGTCGACACCAGCTC
>DASSFG010000436.1:0-9864 GCA_035694685.1 Pirellulales bacterium | reverse complement strand
ATTGCCACCTGTTCCGGCGCCTTGGGGGGCGCCGAAAGCGATGCCAAGCGCGAGGTGGTGTCGTATAAGGCGACGATTTGCAAGCGATCTGCCGTGCTTGCCATGCCGACCTGTCGCGGCCATTGCCCCAGGCGCAGCAAGGGATACCGGACCTGTGTAAGAAAATTCACATGGGCACGGCCGAGTTGTGCGTTTGCTTCGGCGTCGAGGCGGGCGTTCAACTGTTGCTCGGCGTGGCGTGCGGCGACTTGCTCTGCGGCGCCTTTTTGCTGACCGGCGCGGCGGCCGGCAACGCGCCTCACGAGCCGGTCCCTCAGGCCATGCTTATTGGACCAGATGCCGCCGATTTGCGAGTGGGTTTTGCCACACGACGCTGCTTGCCAGGCATAGATGCCGGTCGGATCAAAATAGAACCGCTTCGTGCCTGACAGGTCCGTCGTACTGTTGCTTGCGATCCGCGCGGGACCATTGTAGCCCACCGTCTGGGTGCGGTTCGTGGCGGTAATCGTGGTTTCAAACAGTGCGCGGTTGACATCAGGCACCAGCCGCGTTCGCACCCAGCCGGTGGTCCGGCCGGTGCCATAGATGCTCGTGCCTAGAATAACGTCGCGCACCGGCCGAGGGGCGTCGTTGATCTTACGAATGCTGCCCGCTGAGATCAAATCCTGCGAGACATAGGCGTGCAGGTTGGGCTGTGAAAGCTGGTGCTGGATGTCCGCGACCAGTTGTGTCTCAATCGCCCGGCTACCGAGCCAGCCCAGCAAGTCGCCGATCTTGCCTATCTTTTCAGCTTCGGGAGGGTCGGATATCGTCTCAATGGCCGTAGCCAACTCTTCGAGTTTCTCATCGGCTTCGGCCGCGGTGACCGCACGCGATTGCTGGCCGGCGACCCGAAGATAGGCTTCCAGTCCGGTTGCCACGTTCTGGCAAACTGGTCGCTCCAGGCCGGGAAAATCGGAGCGAAATCGCCTGTGAATGCTTCGCAGGGCATCGTCGTCCACGCTCGAGTCCGGCCTCAGCGCGGCTTGCAGATCATCCATTTTTAGATATCGCTGCCAGGCGACGCCATTTTTCCGCTGTCGCATGAGATAGGCGGCCAGCTCAGTGGCTGCCTGGCTGAGGCGTTCCTTCGCCGCTGCAATGTCGCCAGCCCCGGCAATTGAGGCGTGTCCTTTACGCTCGCGCACTTTGGCAGCAAGGCTGGCATAGTCGCGCTCCGCGGCTCGCAACGGAACGGAACCAAGTACGCAATTACAAAACAGCGCTGCACTTAGAGCGTATTTCCCGCGGCCGGCACGCTCCCGGTCGATCCAGGTCGGCCAACCAGAACCCGCAGACCGCCCGTTTCTCCGCCCTCCGCAAATCAATCGGCCCATCATCGATTGCCTTAAATGAAAGAGTCGCCGCGGTAGCGGCCAAAAGCTCGTATTCTTAACGCGCCGAGGGTCGAAATGCTAGCGGCAAAGTCTTCCCAAACTTCTGGGGCGGTTGATTTTTGCTATTTTGCCTGTTACACCCGTAACTTCCAGCCGGCAAACTCGACGTATTCGTCAGGATTCGACACGCGTCGACCACTTTGCCAAGGACCACGCCTTTTCGACCAAGTTAGACAGCCGTCTGTCTAACGACAAGCGGCTCGAAAAGGCGTCCCCGCCACGGATCAGGCGTCGGCGACCCGATTTCAGGTCGCGGACCGGATCTTCCACCGACCCTCGGGCGAACGGATGCCCGTTGGTTTTTGCCACGCGGCGAAGCCCCGTAATCCCGGGGGCGCTGTGCTTGGCAAGGGCTAGGTATGCCCAAGTCAGTATTTTTTTGGCCCATGAGGAGCTACTATGTCTCGCACTGTCTTGCTACTGCTGTGTTCGCAGCTTGTCTTTATCGTTGTCGATGTCCGCGCGGCGGAGGAAGACGAGCAGAAAGCGGAAAGTGTCGGCGCTGTTGATGTCGGCGCTGCTGAAGGCGCGGGGGGAATCGAATGGCACGACGTTTATGGCGACGCGATGCGGGTCGCCAAGGCGCAACAAAAGATGATGTTTGTCTGGTTTCATAGCGCGCCGGAAAGCCGATTCGATCGCTGGTTTGAAACCGTCGCGTTACGCAATGCGAAGGTGGCGCCCCTTCTAGACCGTTACATTCCGGTCAAGTTATCTACCGGCGCCAGGATTACGGTCGACGGTAAAGAGCAGCGTGTGCTCGATCACCCGGCCTTTCAGGAGTTGAACCACAGTCCGGGAATGGCCATCATCGACTTTGCCAACCCGAACACGGAACACTACGGCTATGTCGTAACGACTTTGCCTTTCGTGCCGGGCAAATACTATCGTTTCCGTCCCGAGCATCTCGCGGTGGCGCTCGATCTGCCGGCCGGCACGTTGACCCAACGAACGCTGATTTTCGCCGTGCGAATCCATCCGGAGCGGCCCGCCAGCACACGAGGGCAGATCGACCCCAATTTGCTCAAGGAGGCCAAGAGCCACTCCAACTATCAGGCAACAATTCGAGTGCAGGGCCACCACCATTGGGGCCACCGCTTTCCGCGGCTGCGGCGGCTGCTCTTCGGCTTGCAGCCCCAGGAGATTGTTGCTGAGAGCTGGCCCCAAGAGGGGTTGGTCGATGCCGCCGTCGATGTAGTTGATAGCTGGCACCATTCCTCGGGACATTGGCAGGCGGTCTATTCAAACCAGAACCGTTTCGGTTATGACATGAAGAAGGGCGGTAACGGTATCTGGTACGCCACCGGATTGTTCGGCAATAACCGCTGAATGAAAGTAGAACGGAATTCATTCCGTTCCACAGGTCAAAACGGAATGATTTCCGTTCAATGTCAGGCTAGAAAGCCTGACCTACAGTCAAAACGGAATAAATTCCGTTCAACGTCAGGCTAGAAAGCCTGACCTACAGCCAGCGCCGGCCCCCGGCCGCAACGGCTCTCAGAGCACTGCGGCTTGGGGGCCTTTTTTCGTTTTTAACGGCTGGTTGTGCTCTTTTTGCCACAGCCACGTTGAAAATCTTCACCATGTTGCCTAATCGCGTGATAGGGTTTTTCTAGCGGTTCTCGAGCGCGCACGCTTGAGCTACGGGAGGACGGTCGTTTTGATTTGGACCGGAGTCAGTCGGACATGGACGGCGCAGACGATGGCTTGCCGAAGCCATCAACGAGCAGAAGCAGCGATTGCCTGAACAGGCCTCGCCGTGGTTGCGCGCGCCCAGCTCCTCCTTTAAAACGAACATGTATGGTGGGACAAGCGAGCTTGCGAGTGCCGGCCCACCATCCTGATACGGAGAGACATAGAGACGAAGCGACGACGGGCAGGCGACCGTTGGGCGCAGGTCAAATTGCAAATTGCAAATTGCAAATTGCAAATTGTGATCGACGAAATTCGCGCAATCGACTTGCTACGACTGCCGACGGAGCTCGCCGCCGCAGCTTCATTCTATGGCCGGTGTTATTCTTGCTGGCTCCCCTGCTCGCCGGCTGCTCGTCGGGGCGGATGCTGATGGTCGACCCGTCGGGCGAGCGATGCTTTATTTGGGGACCGGTGATGCGGACCCCCGAACCTAAACCGGCTCATCGCCACGACCCGGTGCGCGTCGAACTTTCGCCCGCCAAAGTCATTGCGCCGGTCGGCTGCGAAGTGGTGATGACGGCCTCGGTGTGCGGCAGCGATGGCTACTCCCTCGCCCGGCAGCCGGTGGAATGGATGCTGGCGTCGGGTGGTGTCGGCGAGTTTCTCATGGTGGGCCGCCGCTCGCCGCTCGACTGGCTGGTTGGTTTTAACTCCGGTCCGCGCAAAATCAATAACACGTATGCCGTCGGCACGACGTCATCGAGTTACCTCTGCCTGACGCGCGGCACTCCCACGCCCAGCGATGACTTGCCCGTCGAGCGGGGCCAGGCATGGGTGGCCGTCACCTCGCCGGTCGAGGGCGTCAGTTACCTCACCGCCTACGCGCCCGGCGTGACCGGTTGGGACTCTCACACGCAAACCGCGACCATCCATTGGATCGACGCCGATTTCGCCTTTCCTCCGCCGGCCGTGAATCCCGGCGGCAGCCGCCACACGTTTACCACTCTCGTCACGCGGCACAGCTCGCGTGCGCCGGTCGAGGGCTGGCGTGTGCGTTATGAAATTACCGGCGGTCCGCCGGCCGCTTTTGCTCCCGACGGCGCACAGCTTATTGAAGTGGGCACGAACGAGCTCGGTCAGGCCAGCGCCGAAATCTATAAGCTAGAAACCACGTCGGGCGTCAACACTGTTTCCATTCAAGGCATTCGCCCGGCGGATGCGACGGGCGAGCGGTTCGTGGTCGGTCAAGGCGCCACGCAAAAGACCTGGACCTCGCCCGACATCTCGCTGCGCATCAGCGGCCCGGGCCAGGCGCTCGTGGGCGATACGCTGACCTATCGCATCGACGTGCAGAACCCCGGCGACTTCACCGCCAAAGGGGTCGTTGTCAGCGACACGTTGCCTGACGGCGCATCGCTCGTATCCGCCACCCCGCAACCCAGCTCGGCCGCCGGCAACTTGCAGTGGTCGCTGGGCGATTTGCAGGGTGGCGAAACGCGGAACATTGCGCTGCAAATCCGCTTCGATCGTCCCGGCACCGTGAACCACTGTGCCGGCGTCACGACGGGAGAGCGGCTATCGGCCCAGAACTGTGTGGCCACGACGGTGCTGGCGCCGAGCTTACGGGTAACCATGACCGGCCCGCCCACCGCCGAAATCGGCCAGGACGCGTCCTTCCAGGCACAAATCACCAACACCGGGTCGACCACGCTCACGGGTCTGGTCATTGTGGACCGTTATGATGCAGGCTTACAGCACGCCAGCGACTCGAACCAGCGGACCGGCGCCATCGAGCGCTCGCTCGGCGACCTGGCGCCCGGCCAGACAAAGACCATCGACGTGACGTTCCAGGTAGTGCAGGCCGGCCAGCAGTGCAATTCGATCGAGGTGCAAGGTTCGGCCGGAGTGCTGGGCAGTGCCAAAGCCTGTCTGACCGCCGGCGAACCGGGCGCGGCTTCGCCCGTCGACCAACCGAAGCTCACGATCAATAAAACCGGACCGACGACGGCCGCCGCAGGTAGCCAGGCCGCCTTCAACATTTCCGTCACGAATACCGGCCAGGCACCCGCCACAAACCTGACTGTTACCGACCATTTTGACGTGCAGCTCGAGCCGCAGAGGGCGACGCCCGGAAACGTCTACGACGGCGCGAGCATGACCTGGCAAGTGGCGCGGCTCGAACCGGGCAAGACGATTTGGTTCCAGGTCGTGTGCGCGTGCAAAGACGTGGCGGACAATACCTGCAACCGGGTAACGGTTGAATGCGACGGGGGCGTGCGAGAATCTGCCGACGCCTGTTTGGAGATCGTGCCCGCCACCTCGGGATTGCAACCGTCGATCGCCGAACAAGGTAACCCGGTGGCGGTCGGCAAACAGACGAACTATCGAATCACCATCGCGAACAATGGCACCACGGCCCAGAGCCAGGTAGCCGTGACGGTGACGGTTCCCGATCAAACCACGCCCGTCGCCGGCAGTTTTCAAGGCCCCACGCCGGGTACAGCCAGCGGCCAGACGGTAACGTTTGCACCGGTCGCTTCACTGGCCGCTGGCAAACAACTGACCTTTATCGTCGGCGTTCGCGCCAACCAGGCCGGCAACGGGACCGCTCGCGTCGAAGTCGCCAGCACCCAACAGCCGACACCCGCCGTCGCCGAATCGACCACGACGGTGATCCCGTAGGCTGGACAAGCGAGCTTGCGCTTCGCCGGCCCACCGGCTGGCAGCAAAGGAGCTTGCTTCTTGGCTGCCTCACCAACATGCTACGATGTGTGCTTGCTTCGCCCTCATAGTAGCCGTGCGCGATTACCGGACATCGAGCAACTCGAGCGGCAACGGTGGCTGGGGCAGAGCTGCGACGCGGACATGATTTTCGGAAAAGGCGTTGCCGCGGCGATGCCCCGGAAACGCAGGCACCGGGGCATCGCTGGCCGCCAGGGCGTCTGACGTGTGTTGGGTCGAACGCGGCCAGCTTTGCCCCAGCCACCGATTCCGTTGCGCCCGCTAATCGCGAACGGCTATTTAGAATCAGGAATGCCATCGAAAGAAGGAGCCATGCATGCCAACGGCTGAAAGTGTCTATCAGTCGAGCGTAGCGGCACTGCCGAAATCAGAGCGACTGAAATTGGCCGCGCTGATACTTGACGAACTAACGGCGTCAGGCGGTGCGGCACTCGATTTTAGCGACTCGTGGAGCGAAGAAGACCTAGGCGATGTAGCCGCCTACGCTGCCGCTTATGCCGCGGATGTATACAACGAGGCGGCGTTGTTAGACATGCAGCCGCCCACCGGATCCAGCCTGTAGTGGCGGAGCGATGCTGCGGACTAATCGCCATGCAAACCAGGGGGTCAGCTTTGCCGACCGGATGGTAGCCACCTCGGCCGTTACCGCGGTGAGGACGAGTCGGCGACGCGCGGAGGCGCCGGCAAGGTGGGCGCCTCGGGGACCACTTCTTCCATTTCCATTTCTTCCTCGTACGGCTCCGGCAGCGGGAAGGCATAGGGGCGGAACGCGGCGACGACGGGAGGACTGCGGAGATAGGCGGTCCACCAGTGACGGCCGCCGACGTACGGCGCGGCGTTGAGGTAACGCACCCGATCGGCGTAGGGACCGAGGCTGCCTGCAATGCCGTTCTCACCCAAGGCCCGGCCCTCGCCGATATGCACCGCCACGTACAGCTTGAGCATGCGGTCTTTTTGGTTCACCGTAATCAAGATGTCGTCGACAGCCGACAGCGCCTGGCCGTGCCGGCCATTCACCGACATCCAGGTATTGTCCATCGTGCTGGCCATCATCGCCGCTGAGGGCGGCCGCCGATCGGGATGAATCCGCCAGAGTCCCACGCCCGACACCGTGCCGCCACCTAGCACGTGCATGGCGCCGGTCAGGGTGGCCGCTCCCAGGCTGTCCGAAACAAAGCCGATGGGAACCTGCGGGTGCATCTGATCCATCAGCCAGGCCAGATACCAGCCGTATTGTTCGGCCAGGCGCAGCTTTTCGCGCATATCGGGCAGCATCCGTTCGCCCTTGTCGCGGTCGGCCGGCCAGGCAAATAAGACCATGCGAAACGGCCGATTGCGCGGGGCCACTCGGTTGTAAATCAGCCAACCGCCCTTGGTCGCGTTTTCCACGTACTCTTCCGGGCTGTTGCGGCGTGCTGGCTCGAAGCCGGGTAAAAAGAAGCAGGTGGCGACCTGCGGGTCGTCGGCGGCAAGAAAGGCCTCGAAACTTGAATGCACCCAGCAGTCGCGGCAGCGGTCATAAAAGTAGTATTGGAGCTTACTGGGATCGTAACAACCGCAGATCGGCGCGCAAAACGCGGTGATCCGCCAGTATTGACCGCAGGTGCAGCACTCCAGTGGAGGCGGTTCGTCGTCGTGGCGGCTATATTGTGCCCGAGCGGATCCTATGCCGGCCAACAGCGCTATTAGCAGCAGGTAAATCGTGCGCAAATTCATCGCCAAGCGGTGCGTAGTACGAGCGGTTCCTTATTTACTGTTTCGGCCGGTTGGTCCATTTGGCCCGCAGAGAAGAGTGCCGCTGACGGTCAGGACGTGTGGGCCGCGCCTGACTAACGCGATTCGTCGCCAACTGCGAAACGACCGGCAACCACACTGCCTTTTGCCGGCGAGGCGTTATCTTTCGCAGACGGAAGAGTCGTGCTGCGAAAAAGGGGTCGGGAGTTCTCGCAGCCTCAAAACCGCCAGAGGTTTCCACAGCCCAAAACTCCCGACCCCTTTTTCGTAGCACGGCGGCGGCGTTGACCACCCGCTGGTCTTGGCATAAGCTTCGCCACAACCACAACCCTGTTTACCTGTTTTCACTCAATGTCATTCAGCGAACGTGCCCGCCGCGCCACCGGCCAGCCGATCAGCGATTTGATGCACCGGGCGCTGGCCCAACCGCATCTGGTTTCGTTGGCGGCGGGATTCGTCGATCAGCAAAGCCTGCCGGTCGAGGAAACGCGGCAGGCGCTGGCAGCCCTGCTGGCCGAACCGCTCGAGGCCCGCTCGGCCTTGCAATATGGCACGACCCTCGGTTTTGCGCCGCTCAGAGAGCGGCTACTTGCCGATCTGCTGGCGGCCGACGGCCAAACCGCCGCCGAGACCGGCATCTCGGCCGATCGCTTGATGCTTACGGCCGGCAGCAATGAACTATTGCACCTGGTGACCGACACCCTTTGCGATCCGGGCGACGTGGTGCTTTGCACGGCGCCGACTTATTTCGTCTACTCTGGCATTTTGAAAAACGTGGGCGCCCATTCTTTTGGCGTGGCGAGCGACGGCCAAGGGCTGATTCCCGAAGCGCTTGACGAGGCGTTGGCGCGATTGCACGGCGGGGGACGGCTTGGCCGAGTCAAGGCGCTGTATGTGGTGAGCTACTTCGACAACCCGCGCGGCATCAGTCTCTCGGCCGACCGCCGGCCGGCGATCGTCGAAGTTGTCCGTCGTTGGTCGCGCGAGTCCGGCCGCACGATTTACATCATCGACGACATGGCCTACCGCGAGCTGCGATACGCTGGCGTCGACGAGCCCTCGTTGCGAAGCTTCGACGAAGAAGGCGACACGGTGATCGCCACACACACCTTCTCGAAGTCGTTTTCGCCTGGCATACGTGTGGGCTATGGTCTGCTGCCGAAGCCGCTGGTCGCCGCGGTGGCCGATCAAAAGGGGGTCGTCAATTTCGGCTCGCCGAATTTCAGTCAGCACCTGATGGCAAAGGTGCTTGAGGCCGGCTTGTGGCGACCGCACGTGGCACGGCTGCGCGAGGCGTACCGGCCAAAGTTGGCGGCGATGTTGGCGGCGGCCGAAGAGCACCTGGCGCCGCTCGGCGGCGTCACGTGGGTACATCCCCAAGGCGGGCTGTATCTGTGGGTGGAATTGCCGCATCAAATCGATGCCGGCCCCAACGGCAGCCTGTTCGACCTGGCGATTGGCGAAGGCGTGCTCTATGTACCGGGTGAGTTCTGCTTTCCGGCGGAGGGCGCCGAAGTGCGGCGCAGCACCATGCGGCTCAGTTTCGGCGTGCAATCGTGCGAACGGATTCACCAGGGCATCGCTGCGTTGGCGCGCGCCATTACCAAGGCCGCCCATCGAACTTAGTAGCCGGGACGGTCGGTCGGGAAAAGGCAAAAGGCGGACCGTTGAAGGTAGAAAAACATTTCCGCCCTGTTCCTTCCTCGTTTTGCGATTGACTTCTGAGAAAACACCGGGGCAACCGCACTCGGCTGAACTGGCCTTGTTCGTGCCGCGGCAGCGCGGTAAAAGTCGCCACACTGAGGATAGCGATAATGCGCACTGGATGTGCGTCTTAACTGCATCAAGTAACTTCGGTTCAAGGAGGGCAAGATGGCGAAGACTCGTGGGAAAAAGCAGTCGGACGATGGCCCGTTGACTCCTTCACTGGAAGGCTCATCTAGTAGCCCGTCCAGTAGCTCTTCAACCGTGAGCTCTTCGAGCTCACCATCCCCCCCCCCCTTTCCCAAGTTCTTCCTCGGGCATTGAATCCAGCTCGTCGTCGGCGCCCACTCCGCCAAGCTCGTCGAGTTCGTCATCCGCGCCATCGAGTTCCTCGCCGAGCTCATCGTCGCACGCTTCATCAAGTTCGTCGTCCCCGTCATCGAGCTCGCCATCGAGTGCCTCGTCGAGTTCCTCGTCATCACCATCGAGCTCGTCGCCCAGTTCGCCGAGCTCGTCAGTGAGTTCCGCGTTGAGCTCCTCGTCCTCGCCGTCAAGCGCGTCGTCGGGAAGCTCTTTGAGCTCGTCGTCTTCCCAATCGAGCTCTTCCGAATTC